>NZ_JAJDML010000049.1:0-27641 GCF_020594215.1 Blautia sp. DFI.1.216 | reverse complement strand
CGGTTTTACAGGTTTTCACATAATCTATTTGAAGTAGCACAATAGGTTAATTTAATAGGATCAATAATAGGAGTTGTTGAAGGGAATGGGATCGCAGATACCATGGCAACCAGTAGATTTGCAAAATCAATGGCAGGAGCAATGTTTAAAACCGGAGATGGATATCTGGATCTGAATTTAAAGGATGGGGATATTATCAAGGTTCAATGTCAGGCCGGAATTGGCGGGAAAGTTTCAATAAAGATATTAAAATAGAAAACGTAGAGGGAAAATGATATGGAATTTCCTATTTATACTCCGTGGGAAAATCTTGATGCCCAAACAATACAAAAAGTAATAAATTCAGGAATTAATTACAGAACTTATTGTGACGAAAAGCCATGGGATGTTTCTTTTGAGATAGATTTTTTGCCAAAAGAAGAGCTTATAATAGTTGTTCTGATTGAACATGGACGTCGTAAAGGTGGAGTTAGTGTACAGAAAACAAGTGAACGAACAGAAATTTCGCCGTATAGTAAAGAAGAGCAGGCAGAAATGCTAAAAGCTTATAATGAGAAAATTGACAGATATGAAACGTGGAATGCATTGTTCACAGGACCTACGACAGGATTGTTTGGAAATAATGTGTATGAATCATACATGGATTACATGTATTCCTGGGAACACTGGAGTGACAGAATATTTTTGTCAGATTATTATGAAGAACAATTATATTCGGTGCAGTCAGATACCTATGTTACTGTAAAGAGCACTCAGGAAGGATATGATTGTATCTATGAACTGGCACAAGTGAAGGTGAAAGAGCATATTTTGGAAGGCATATGCTGGAAGTCATTTCCCAAGCTGATATTTTCCAGAGGAGATAAATCAGACGCTCCGTATAAAGATGTGTATAATCGTCTGGAAATACTGACAGGAGCAGAATATTTAATTGTACCGGCGCTGATTGAAATAAAAGAAAAATATGAAATTACAGCAGTTTCAGAAAAATTGGACTGTCCGCAGATGCGGTTTCGCGGAATGACTATGGAAGAAACTGTAAAACAGGCTGTTTTTGAAAATATATTTGGAGAATTTTTACAGGGAAGTAGATTTTGCAGAGAAAATACAAATAAGAAATGCCTCATTGCAGAGGAACAGAAAGAAATATTTGCTTCCGAGTTTCTTGAATCTCAGAAATATCCTGAATTATTGATGAATGCAGTAAAAAAAGCAGATTTTCATTGTATGGCTTTTAAAGTTCTTGGAATTTTGAATAGCCCATATATGCAGACATATGATAAAATAGAAATGTTAAGAAGCTGTATGGCTATTAGTAATAGTGCGGAAAAATCCAGGGAATGGAAGAATGCATATCAAAATCTGATATGGGTTATGATCAAAAAACTGGAAATGGATGATTCACAGGGGAACAATCTGGAAGTTGTCAGTGAATTACAGAAATTTGTGGAATACCAACAGGGAGATTTTGAAAAAGAACAGAAGGGAAAATCCAGAGAAGAAACAGCAGAAATTTTCTTGATGAATGAACTCATAAGAATGTTGGCATGTATTTCTATTGTAACAGTAAAGAAGATTCAGGGACAGGAATGTGCAGAATTGGCTGAGAAGAGTTGGTTTATGGCAGAAAGTATTGAATATATGTGGAATGCAGAAATTTTAAACCAACAAGTGAGAGAAAATGTGCAAAAAACATTCATCAGAATCTGCGTAGGATGCGGATCTATGTATCTGCAAAATGTTCAGGAAGAGAATGTAAACCCTGAACAGATAATAGAAACAGCAGAAAAAGTGCTGTTGTTATTGAATAATCATAGAGATTTGATATTGCAGGAAGAAATGCCAGTTTATCAGATACCGATTTATCAGATGCTTCAGGTGGCAAATATAAGACTAAACCATGATGAAAATGCATTATATTATGCAAGAAAAGGTGTTGAATTGTGCGATGGGATTAACGCTGATAATAATGCACAGTTAAACGGAATGATCAGAGATTCAAAGCGAATGTTCCAGGAATACATAAATCAGAATGCACAGAAAGTACCTGAGAAGGCAAAAAAGAAAGGATTTTTTTCAAGATTGTTTTCAAGGTAGCCTGCAAAAAGAAAATCCAACAAAAAGAAAATCCAACAAAAAGAAAATCCCCAGACATGATGTCATAAAATAACATCATGTCTGGGGATTTTGAATTTGAAAAGTAAGCGCTTATTTTTCAGGTGTCTTTGAAAATATTTATTATTAAAGAATCTGTTGTAGTCTGATAAACATAGATTACAACGTTCCGCCATATTCCAGAATCATATTTCTGATAATTCCCAAAGTTTCCTGTTCTGACCATGCCATATTACCCTTATCAAGGAACTGACAGAATTCATAAAGCTTTTGGGAAAACCCGGATTCTTTTAAGACATAGTATTGCAGACCACGGCTGGTGTTATTCCAGAAAGCAATGCCATTATTGACATTAGAACTGGATACAATGGAAATATGTCTGGGCAGATGGATGAAATTTTCCTTTACACAGATACAGGAGTGTGGTGTGTTAAGCATGTATTGATAATAACTTTTTAGAAGCCACAGACGTAAAGACGGATCAAATGGTTTGTAAAGCATGTCAGGATAACCAGCTATACGTCCTTCTTCCATGAATTGCCTTAGACCTGAAATACAGAAAATATGTACCATGTTTTCGTTTTCCATATGTCGGGTACGTTGAGAAAGAGAAACAAGTAATGGTTCCTTTTCGACTGTATCCAGTATAATCTGCTGTTCAAGTATATTTGCTGGAATCAGATGGAGAAGGCATGGAGAATATTCAATGTAATAGTTGTGTGTTACATAACCTTCGCTCATCATAGTGTTTACATCTTTTACATAAGAATCCAGATCAGAACGAAACAGCATTTTTCTGGCCAGCACTTTTTCGCGGATAAATTCATGTTTCAACAATTGTAGTTGCTGAGTATCTCTGATGATGATTCCTTTTGATGTCTGGAAATTTATTCCAAGGGCAATATTATCTGTGATCAGCCAGTTTGGAAGCAGACCGGATTTTTTTTCTTCGGATACAGAGGGGGTAATATAATAATAAAAAGGTTCATAGCTTTCACAAAACATAGCTGGTTTTAAGATGGATATTTTTTTCAGGTTATCTAATGTATTGTCGGCATTCTGATTCTGCAGCAAAGGAAAAAGATGTTCCAGCCTCTGATATGGTGCTTCATGTATGATCTGAATGAGATAATGTAAATGTTCTGAAGAAATTTCTGAAGTCCATAAATAAATTTCTGAATCTGATGTACTTATCATTATTTTTCGAATCCAGGAGTAAATGGCAAACTCGTTATCCAGGATAGAGATTGTATTTGGGGTGTCTGATATGCTGACAGAGGCAGAAACTGTCGGAAATTCAATTACATCCTGCTGGATGATATGGATCAGTTCTTCCATACATTGCCACTGGCTTTTTCCCATTTTTTCCTGTCGGTAGAGAAGCAGAAGATCAGATTTTGTGCCGGCGGTACATTCCATTGCGTCAAGAAGCCGTACCAGACGGTCTTCTTCTTTGGGAATGCGTTTTCCTTTATTCATTTTGGAGATATAGTCTAATTGCAGACCACTGGCTTCGGCAAGATAACATAATGTTTTGCCTGTATTTTGTATTTCTTTTTCAAGTCTTTGTGAAAAATCACTCATAGTAATAACAAAATCCTTCCTTAAAATGTAACATATATAAGTATAAGCGAGAAGGATGGAAAATGCAAAGCTTTTATAGAAATTTTGTCTAATATCAGTGCCTAAAACAGTAATAAGCGTTATCTGTGTTATTATCATAACTGCGAAAAAAAATATTGTAAGAAGGAGTAAAATGCTATGTTTTTGGTTGCTGTATTGGTGTTATTGTTCTTAATGTATCGTTTTTATACATTTCGAGCAGAAATGGTTTTTATAATGACATTGCTTACACCTGCGATGTTACTGATAGGAGCATATCATCTGACAGGAGAATATCGTGAAGCAGGAATATTTCTTTTGATAGTTGGAATCTTTTTGTTGGCAGTAGTTATGTTTATGTATCGAATTACAGCAAGGGGTGTAGAAAAGGAATTCAGATCTGCTTATTATAAGAATCTGTTTATTTATGGTGCACTCAGATTTCTTCAGACATTTTGCAGAATGACGATTGTTTTTTCATTTGTAGCCGCTATGCTTGGCGGTGTATCACTTGATTATAAGGAACGGCTGGATATAGCAGGAAGAAAAATTTATGTGGATGATAATCTGCGCGATGCAGAAGGAAATCAATATACAGAAGTAGAAAGATAAAAGAAAATAAAGATTATTTTAAAGAATTATTATAAAAACAGCTGCGATACTGTCTGAAAAGTATGCTCAGGGATAAAACTGTGAGCAGTACGTCAGATGACAGGTAGTGCAGCTGTTTTCTGTTATGGAAACAGAATTTTTATAGAAGGTAATGGATAAAACGAAGATTATGACAGTGTCATATCTCCATCTTTCACCCACCCAAGCTTACGGATAAACATATTGATGAGCGGACACAGAATTGCAGGGAGGATGAAGGAGATCATCAGGAGACCTGCCCAGTCCCAGCCTGTAACTGAGGTTTTAAGTCCATCTGCAATATCATTCATCCAGCCGGTATATACACCAATCTGTCCTACGAATCCGCAGGTACCCATACCGGAAGAAACAGGGGTTCCGTTCATCTGAAGCTTGAACAGACAGGTTGCAAGAGGTCCGGTGATGGCAGAAGTAAGGATCGGTGCAATCCAGATGCGTGGATTTTTTACGATATTTCCCATCTGGAGCATGGATGTTCCGATTCCCTGAGAAACAAGACCACCCCATTTATTTTCGCGGAAGGACATTACTGCGAAACCTACCATTTGTGCACAGCAGCCTGCTACAGCAGCTCCTCCGGCAAGTCCGGTAAGGCCAAGCGCAGCACAGATTGCGGCAGATGAGATAGGAAGTGTCAGTGCAATACCCACAAATACAGAAACAAGGATTCCCATCAGGAACGGCTGCAGGTTGGTTGCCCACATAATAATATTTCCCACTTTCATCGCTGCACTTCCAAGTGCCGGAGCCCACCATGCGGACAGGGCAACACCTACACCGATCGTGACAAGTGGAGTGACCAGAATATCAATTTTGGTTTCCTTAGATACTGCTTTTCCGATTTCGGAAGCGAAGATGGCTACAAATAATACAGCCAGCGGTCCGCCTGCACCGCCTAATGCGTTAGATGCAAAGCCAACAGTAATCAATGAAAACAACACCAACGGCGGACAATGCAGCGCATAGCCGATGGCGACAGCCATGGCAGGACCACTCATTGCAGATGCCAGAGAGCCTACGGTATACTGGGTGTCGTTTACAGTTGCCACAGCAGTGGTCAGAAATGAAATATGAAACTGTGTTCCAAGTGTGTTGATGATCGTGCCGATCAGCAGGGAGCAGAAAAGACCCTGTGCCATGGCACCAAGGGCATCGATTCCATAACGTTTTATAGAGATTTCGATGTCTTTGCGTCTGAGAAATGCTTTTAACTTTTCCATAGATTATATTTTCTCCTGTTTTTATTATGTATAGAAGGGTGTATATACACCTATATACGCTTTTCTCATTATAGTCACATTCACGGAGTAAATCAAGTAGTTTTGTAACTGTTCACATACCACTATCCCGCGAGGTGTTTTGGCATGAATATGCCAAAATCACAATAAAATAGTGGAAAACAATTTACAGAAAGAATATTGTAAAGTATTTTACTGTCTGATATGATAGAAAGAGTTAATTTTACGGAGGAAAAAAAGATGAGTGAATGGATCAGAAAAATAAACTGGAAGTATGTGGTCGTAATGTTGATTGGAAATATAATCCTTGGTTTGGGAATTGCAATTTTTAAACTTTCCGGTCTTGGAAATGACCCTTTCAGCGGAATGGTCATGGCACTGGCAGAATGTGTGGGAATTGAATATGCCCGTTTTTTAATTCTTCTGAATCTGGGATTTTTTGTAATAGAAATTATCTGGGGAAGAAAGCTTATCGGATTGGGAACGATCATAAATGCGTTATTTCTTGGATATTTTGTTACATTTTTCTATAACCTGATCACATCTGTGATCGATGCACCGGATCAGATGGCAATGCAGGTGGTTACCGTATTTATTGGAGTTATCATAACAAGCCTTGGAATTTCCATGTACCAGCTTCCGAAACAGGGAGTTGCACCATATGACAGTATTTCTCTGATCATGACAGAGAAATGGCCGAAAATTCCGTATTTCTGGTGCAGAGTATCTAATGATGCGATCAGTGCACTGGTGTGTTGGCTTGCAGGGGGAATCGTCGGACTGGGAACACTGGTCAGTGCATTTGGATTCGGACCTTTTGTTCAGTTTTTCGATACACATTTTACATCAAAAGTGCTGGCAAAGCTGGAAAAATAATAAAAAACTGTCCTGTATATGCACATTATACGTAGAAAATAGGTGCATTACAGAGACAGTTTTTTTATTTGTCAGCCTGTTAACTGCATATATGGCATGCTTTACATGCAGATGGCGTAGTAGCGCATCCTCCCATAGCAGTTTCACGCAGTTCTGCAGGAAGCTTTTTGCCCACGGTAAACATCGTCTGGATCATTTCGTCCAGAGGAATCAACTGCGGGATTCCTGCGAGAGCCATTTCTGCGGCAATTATAGCGTTTGCCACACCTGCAGCATTTCTGTTCTGACATGGATATTCTACCAGACCGCCGACCGGATCGCATACCAGACCAAGCATGTTCATAAGAACAGTAGATGCAGCAAAAGTACATTCTTTCGGTGAACCTCCCATCAGCTCTACAGCAGCAGATGCAGCCATTGCAGATGCAACCCCTACCTCGGCCTGGCATCCGCCTACCGCACCTGCAACAGTTGCATTTCGCATTGCCAGATAACCAATGGCACTTGCGTTAAATAATGCCCGTATAATCTCTTCATCAGAGAATTGATAATGTTCCTGCATTGCCAGCATCAGCCCCGGTACGATTCCGGCAGAACCGGCAGTAGGAGAGGCCACGATCAGCCCCATGGAGGCATTCGTTTCCAGTGTAGCCATAGCATAAGTAATTGCCTTCTGAAGCAGATTTCCGCAGAGACCTTTTTTCTCCTGAGCGTGGAGACTCAGCTTTCTGGCTTCGCCGCCGATCAGACCACCCATAGATTTTACCGGCTGTCTGATTGGTGAGAAAGCAGCATCTTTCATAATTCCCAGTACTCGTATCATTTTTTTATTTACAATCTCAGAGGCTGTTTCGCCAAGCTCAATCTCACGGATACGCATAATCTCTGAGATAGGAAGATTTTTTTCTTCACAGAGTGCTAAGAGTTCATTTGCATTTTTAAAATCCATGATAAAAATCCTCCTTTCTTTACATCTGTACGATCATAACTTCATGAATATTCGGGTTCTCACGGATTGCAGGAACGATATTCTCAGGAAGTTTACCGTCAGATTCTACGATTGTATAAGCAATATCCCCCTTGCCTTCACGGAACAGACGCATAAATGCAATATTGATATTACGGTCACTCAGGCATTTGGTAATATAGGCTACAACGCCAGGAGTGTCCTGGTGAATCACGATCACTGCGCTGTATTCGCCTGTAAAGTCTACCTGTACGTGATTGATTTTCACAATGCGGACCTTGCCGCCTCCAAGGGATTCGCCGCGTACGGTCATTTTCTGGCCTTTTTCATTTTCCATGCAGATATCTACGGTGTTCGGATGAATATCTGTTTCCTGCTCATTTGGAGTGAAAGAGAATTTCAGACCTTTTTCATGAGCAATATCAAAAGAATTTCGGATGCGCATATCATCAGTAGAGAATCCCATAATACCACCCAGCAGAGCTCGGTCAGTACCGTGACCATGGTAAGTTTTTGCAAAAGAGCCGTACAGGATGAAGTCGGCTCTCTTTAACGGGCCTTCGATCATTTTCTGGGCAAGATAGGAAATACGCGCCGCACCTGCGGTATGTGAACTTGAAGGACCGATCATGTTCGGCCCCATAACATCAAATACACTGATAAATGACATATTTTTTCTCCTGTGAATATCAATTATAGTCTTGCATGTTTATGGCAATAATCTTATTATTTGCAAATTTCTGATTATATTCTATCATTTAGGAATAAAAGAAGCAAACTTATCGTTAACATTAACAAAAATTAATGTAAAAATGAGAAAACAGGGTTGCTTTTTCTCTACTGGGCGGTTACAATAACTGTGCAAATTGAAAATAATTTTAAAAATGCTGTTTCAAAATAGGGAACAGCATAAAATTTGCTGTTAGAAATCAGATTCCCGAAAACAGGGTCTGATATCCGAAATCGTAAATTTTAAAGAAAAGGCAGGTGGAACAGAATGGATAATTGCGATTCTCATGGGCGAAGTAGTAGCACAGGATCTGAATTAAAAAGAGTATATGAGTATAGCAGCCGTTTTTGTTCTGCTGTAGTCATATATTTTCAGGATTTTCCATGTATGCATATAAAATAGGAGTTTTTTACTGTCTGTAATCTGACAGTTTCTGTATGTGGAAGATCGGATGTCTTTTTCATTTCTTATCCTGTATTTATGAAATTCCCCCGAATCATGCAATTACATATTGAGCAGTAATGATCCGGCGAAGATGCCGGACAGTTACGGACAGCGGATGAATAGCAGGTTATGGTTTGATACCCTGCGGTTTATTGTGCTGGAAAAAGCATGGAAGAAATGGCAGTAAAATGTAATAAATAACAGACTGCTTTCTTTTGGTGTGCTTTTATGCAAAAAAACGGAGGATGAAAGAATGGAGAAAAGAGTACAGGATTATTCCAAAGAAATTCTGAAGATCATCCGCAGCAACACCTCTCCGGCCGTTATGGGAGAAAGGCTGCAGGATTATCATGAGAATGATCTGGCAGATGTAATGCCGAAACTGACTGTACAGGAGCGGTGCAAGCTGTACCGTATCCTGGATATAGATATGCTTTCTGATATTTTTGAATATACAGATGAGGAGAATGCAGCAGAGTATCTGAATGAAATGGATGTGAAAAAAGCAGCAGCCATTTTATCCAGAATGGAGACAGATGCTCTTGCAGATGTATTAAATAAAGTTGAAAAAACAAAGAAAAAAATACTGATCGATCTGCTTGAACCTGAGGTTCGACGTGATGTGGAGATGATCGCATCCTTTGATGAGGATGAGATCGGAAGCCGCATGACAACAAATTATATTGTGATCACAGATAAACTGACAGTTAAGCAGGCAATGAGCAGTCTGATCGAACAGGCTGCAAAAAATGACAATATCTCCACTATTTTTGTAGTGACAGAGCAGCAGAAATTTTATGGGGCCATTAATCTGAAAGAACTGATCATTGCCAGACGGGATGATCTGCTTGAGAATCTGGTGGTGACTTCCTATCCATATGTATATGCGGAAGAAAATATTGATGAATGTATCGAAGAACTGAAAGATTATTCTGAGGATTCTATTCCGGTTCTTGACAACGATAATCAGCTTCTGGGTGTCATCACATCTGCCAGTATCATTGACCTGGTTGATGATGAGATGGGTGATGACTATGCGAAGCTGGCCGGTCTGACAGCAGAAGAGGATTTAAAGGAGCCACTGAAAGAAAGTATGAAGAAACGTCTGCCCTGGCTGATTATTCTTCTGGGACTTGGTATGGTAGTTTCCTCAGTGGTAGGAATTTTTGAGAAGGTGGTGACTGCACTTCCGATTATTATGTGCTTCCAGTCTTTGATCCTTGATATGGCAGGTAATGTGGGTACCCAGTCTCTGGCTGTGACGATTCGTGTGCTGATGGATGAATCTCTGACAGGTAAGCAGAAACTGGAACTTGTGTGGAAGGAAATGAGAATTGGTCTGTGTAATGGCGGACTTCTTGGAATTCTGTCTTTTGCGCTGATTGGATTGTATATTTATCTGTTTAAAGGAAAAACACTTTTGTTTTCCTATGCAGTATCCGGATGTATCGGTGTGGCACTGTTGTTGGCTATGTTGATCTCCAGTGCAGTAGGCACCTGTATTCCATTGTTCTTTAAGAAGATCAATATTGACCCGGCAGTAGCATCAGGTCCGCTGATCACAACAGTGAATGACCTTGTTGCAGTAATTACCTATTATGGCCTGAGCTGGCTGTTCTTATTAAAAATGCTGAATCTTGCAGGCTGAATTTCAGATAATAAAAACAGGTCCTGTATCTTTGATTATAAGATATTGGATCTGTTTTTGTATGGAGTTATTATAGTTGGTCGTTATCCCGTAAAATACGGACCTGTCTTAATATTTCAGAGGATTAATTATGACAAATGTAATGTATGTCGTTTGCAATCTGGAATAAATTTTGTGAAATAAGGAAAATAGCAGTTGACATTATTCAGGGGATATGCAAATAATATATTGCAATTAGTGTTTAACTGACCTGACGATTGAAAGAGGCAAGTCGTTATTTGGATTTACAAAGCATATAAATGTTACTGAGAACGGAGTAAACAGTAACAAATAAACAGCGGTGCAGGAAATATTAATGGTAAACAGTAATAAGAAATGAAAAATATAATATATATAATGTGTCTGTGAATAAACCAGTGTGCCGACAAGTTGATTCTTCGAGAAATCAACTTGTTGGCACACCAGGTAACTGTATAATTCCACAGATACAGTATCAGCAAAACAGTCGAAAGGCTGCGGCGCAAAGCTAAAGGGCCTGTAAAATGGCAGCCAGTTGCATTTATACAGAGAGTAATGTCTTGTTGTATTGTAGCGGGCATTATTCTCTTTTATTTTAAAGAAAGGTTGAGAATATCATGTCAGAGCATAGGTGTATGCTTAACAAAATGAATAAGATTGAAATATATGTCGCAAATGAAGATACGGATATTAATCCTTCAGTTCAGGAAGCTATTGAATATGTACTGAAACAGAATGATCCGGTGGGAACAGTCGCCGGTTATTATGATGAGAAGCTGACAATCTGGAGTGTAAGTAACTATTTTCTGCAGCTTTTGGGGTGGGATGACCTTGATGAATTTATGAAAGCATCAGACGGCTCTATGCTCAGTGTGGTCTGTAATGAGCAAAAGCATATATTTTCACCGGAAGGACTTCATGATTTACAGGGTTCTCACACCTTGTATCTTACAGACAGTAAAGGTTTATCAATATCGGTAAGGATTGTGAAGGCAGATGCCAGGGATAATAAAGGACGGCCAATCTGGGTATTATCTGTCAGATCTGATCACTTTGCCCGGAATCAGGAAGCAAGGGAAGCTGCTTTTCACCGGGCTTTTACAGATATGAATCTGTGTGAATATTATGTGGATCTTCAGGAAAATACATTTGAATCTATGAAAGTAAAGGGCTCGCTTCAGGAAATTTTCAACAAAAGCCGGACATGGGATGAACTGATACAGATGTTTCTTAATAATTATGTCTGTCCTGAGAGTAAAGAGGCGGTTGCGCAGATTTACAACCGGGAATATATTATGAAGGAACTCAGAAAAATTACCGGGGAACTCAGTCAGGAATGCAAAGCAGTGTTTGACGGAGAGCTGCGTATTATCCGGAATGTAGTGATGGAGGGAGATACAGATGAGAACGGAGAGGTCAGACACGCCATGATTTTTCTTCGTGATGTGACGGATTCGAAAAATACGGAAAAAGAATGCAGAGCGATGTTAAAGCAGAACATCGCCATGGACCAGCTTATTCAGGGAGTAACCAGGATTGTAGAGCGTTTTGCAGTTTGTGATCTGGACAGCGGGATATACGAATATTATGAGATGAACAATGAGTCTTATTATAATCCTACAGGTGATTACAGGGAGCTTCTTCAGCGTATGTCCGGAGAGTATGTGGTACTTACGGAAAAGATAAATATACAGATGGATGATCTGCTTTCACCGGAACATCTGAGAAAAGTTATTATGTCTGAGGATGATCTGTATACCTTTGAATATTCTACTCTTGACAGATCTTCTTATAAAGTAATGTCAGTGATACCTGTGGAATGGAAAGGCAGTATACTGTCCAAAGTAATGCTGATCGCTCAGGATATCGGGCAGAAGCATGAACTTGAGAAGCTGGCAAATACGGATGCACTGACAGGACTTTATAATGAGCGTTATCTTTCCGAAAGATTAAAAAGAAATGGAAAGCTGCATAAAAAATTTGCCATGTTCTATCTGGATCTGGACAGGTTTAAGCCTGTTAATGACACTTATGGACATGACATGGGGGACAGATTGCTGAAGGCGGTTTCCCGGAGATTGTGTAAATGTATCAGGAAGACAGACTATGCCTTCCGCATCGGTGGAGATGAGTTTTCCCTGATCATTGAGGAGGGCAATATTAATGATGAATTCTGTGAGATGATGGTCAGAAGAATAAAAAGTGTCATTGACCGGCCTTTTGATATAGAGGGTCGTCTGCTGAGCGTGGATACAAGCTGTGGCTATGCTATTTATCCGGAACACAGCCAGAAGATCGATGAAATCCGCATTATGGCAGATCACAGAATGTATGAAGATAAAACTCAAAATAGAAAAAAGGGTTAATGGCGGATAAAAACAGAAAGAGGGATAAAATCTTTATGGATTTAAAACAATTACAGTATTTCGTAGTATGTGCGCAGACTGGTTCATTCAGTGATGCTGCGAAAAATCTGTATTCTACACAGCCCAGTGTCAGCAAGGTGATCAAGGGACTGGAAGATACGCTGGGAATGCAGCTTTTTGAACGGCTGCCAAGAGGAATCAGACTGACAGTACAGGGGCATAAGATGTATGAATATGCGTCGAAAATTATAAATGAAGTAAATGTTCTGGAAAATATGGCTTCCAGCGGAATGACAAAATGGATAAGGATATCTCTAAATCCCAGTTCCTGGTTTGCCAATCAGTTTGTGGATTTTTATAATGAAACCTATGAAAAAAAGTACCATTTCCAGGTAACAACAGCAGGCGTACAAAGCGTAATGGAAAGAGTCCGGGATTATATGGATGACATTGGTTTTGTATATATCCTCAGTCAGCAGAAGGAAAATTTCCTGTATGAACTGTCAAAAAACAAAATGTATTTTGAACCCATCTATGAAACAGATGTAATGCTGTATCCGGGAGGGCTGACAGAGCTTTACAATTCCGGCAAAGAGAGGGTAGAACTGGAAGATCTGAAGGACGTCCGTTTTATACAGAATTATCAGGATGAATTTTTTGACATCGGTGCTGTAAAAGAGGATGCATTCCAATGGAAGGATATTGATATTTCCGTGCTGACCAACAGTGATTATATTATGGAAAAAATGCTGAAGAACAGTAAGGTGGCAAATATAAGCGGAAGTTACCTGTCAGAAAACAAAGAAGGAACTACACCGGGAATCCCTCTGGATATTGGAGACAGTAAAGTGATTTTTGGTTTTATACTCCACAAAGGAGAAGAAATGGATGAGAGTGTGGCAGAGCTTGTGGAGTTTTTAAAGAGCAGACTGCCGAAGCATTAATTGCCGAAGCATTAATAAAAATTGCAGTTGACTTTTTAACTTATTTTGCATATACTAATAGTAGCTAAGAAATGAAGTGAAATTTCCATGAAGCGAAACGAAAGCCCTCAGAGTTGCCGCTCTGAGGGCTTTCTTGCTCGTTACGGAGAGCTGTTCCGTTTAGACTGTTGCTGTCTAATGTCCGCTGTCCAGCCATTTGCATATGTAGTAGCTAACTACGCCTGCTATGACAGAGACAAGAAATGAAGTAAAAATTGCTTCCATGAAACTCACCTCCTTCCTGCTGGAGGTTCGACAGCTCTTGTAGTATAACATAGTTTAGAACAAAATGGGATGGTTGTTTTAAATTATTGCTGATATAAAAAAAACCTATTCCAAAAATGACGGTAGATATTCAAATTAAGAATAGCTTATAACCCCCAGGGTGGGTTGTGGGCTATTTTTGCTTTTGTTAAACTGAACGGTGGCAAATTAGGAGTACAATTTTCAAAAATTATAAAATGGAGATAATCAAATGAGAAAATATGCATTCAGACGACTGCTTCAGCTGATTCCCATTTTATTTGCGATTACTTTTCTCTCTTATGGCATGATGCGGATTGCGGGAAGTGATGTAGTAACACAAAAAATGGAAAATACAGGACAGATCCTGTCAGAAGATAAGTTAAATGCAGCCAGAGAACAGCTGGGACTGGACAAACCATTTCTGACCCAGTATTTTGTGTGGCTTGGGAAATTGCTTCATGGAGATATGGGAAACAGCTATGTATCCAGTCTTCCGGTTTTTGATACGTTCATATCGAAGCTTCCGGCAACGCTGCTTCTTACAGTGACATCTATTTTGCTGACTATCATCATATCAATCCCTCTGGGGATTCTGTCAGCAGTAAAACAGAATACGATCACGGATTATCTGATCCGTTTATGCAGCTTTATAGGAAACAGTCTTCCTAATTTTTTTGTATCATTGCTGTTAATGTATTTTCTTGCGATCCGGTTGCGGATTTTTCCGGTTATATCCAAAGATGTAAGTTTAAAGAGTGTGGCAATGCCGGCGATCACTCTGGCAATTGCCATGTCAGCCAAGTATCTCCGCCAGGTCCGTGCAACTGTGCTGGATGAATTAAGCAAAGACTATGTGGCAGGAGCGAAAGCAAGAGGAGTAAAGTTTTCTGTCACTCTTTGGAAAAGTATTATGAAGGCTTCGCTGGTAACCATCATTACCTTGCTGATGCTGTCAGTGGGAAATCTGCTGGGAGGAACTGCAATCGTAGAATCAATCTTTATGTGGGATGGAGTTGGAAAGATGGCAGTAGATGCCATCTCCATGCGTGATTATCCTATTATTCAGGCCTATGTTATGTGGATGGCGATCATCTATGTTGTAGTAAATCTGCTTACAGATCTGTCATACCGGTTCCTGGATCCGAGAATCCGTCTGGGAGGTGTGAAACAATGAGTGAAAAGCAGAATAAAAATGTGACAGTGCGTGTACAGAAGATTAAGAAAAACCATATAAAACAAAAGCTGATCTTTTTTCTTATTCTTGCAATAGGGCTTGTAATACTTGCAATTTTTTCAGAGCATCTCTGTCCATATGACCCTTATGCACAGGATCTGGCAAGTGCACTTCAGCCCCCCAGTCTTCAGCATCCTATGGGAACAGATACATATGGGAGAGATATGCTGTCCAGAGTGATAAGTGGTGCAAGAGCCAGTATTTTCTCTACCTTTATCCTGGTTGCTGTGATCGCTGTGCTGGGAACAGCTGTGGGTGTATGCTGCGGATATTTTGGCGGAGCTGCAGATGCTGTTATGATGAGGATTTCAGATGTATGTCTTGCTTTCCCTGGGCTTGTATTTGCCATGGCGATCGCGGCTATTCTTGGGGGAGGCATTCAGAATGCTGTTATATCACTGGCAGTAGTAAGCTGGCCGAAATATTCACGTATTGCCAGAGGGCAGACTCTGGCATTAAAAGAGGAACCCTATATTCATGCTGCCATACTTGCAGGTGACAGCTCAGGTCAGATTATGCTCAGGCATATTCTTCCAAATATGCTGGGACCTGTTCTGGTAACAGCCATGCTTGATATCGGTACCATGATGATGGAACTTGCAGGTCTGTCATTTCTTGGACTGGGAGCACAGATTCCCATGGCTGAGTGGGGAAGTATGATGAGCAGCGGACGAAGTATGATCCAGACATATCCATGGTTAGTATTATCACCTGGAATTGCAATTTTTATATCTGTGGCAATTTTCAATCTGTTAGGTGATACAGTCCGTGACTATCTGGATCCGAAGAACAGCCGTTCATGATAAGTAATATGAAAACAAACGAGGAGGAAAGAAAATGAGAGCAAAGAAATTTCTGGCAATGGCAATTGCCCTGGGACTGGCGGTAGGAGCGACAGCTATGCCAACACTGGCAGCAGACAAAAAGACATTTGTATTTGGTGATACCACCTTTAATGCGGAAAATGAAGAGGCAGATATTAATCCACAAAATACATATGCAGGATGGGCGTGTATCCGTTATGGAGTAGGGGAAACTCTTTTCCGTTATTCCGATACCATGGAGATAGAGCCATGGATCGCAAAAGAGTATGAAAATATTGACGAGCTGACCTGGAAGATCACACTGAATGACGGAGTTGTGTTCTCCAATGGACGTGCCTGTGACGGAGAGGCAGTAAAGGAAAGCCTGGAGGCTCTGGTTGCCAATCATGAGCGTGCAGCAGGAGATCTCTGCATTGATACTATCGAGGCTGACGGAAATACTGTTACCATAAAGACTACAGAACCGAAGCCTGCACTGATCAATTATCTCAGTGATCCTTATGGATGCATTATTGATATGCAGGCAGGTGTCAGTGATGATGGGATCGTGATTGGTACAGGTCCTTATGTGGCAACTGAACTGGTGACAGATGATCATGTTAATCTTGTAAAGAATGAAAACTACTGGAATGGAGATGTAAATGTGGATGAGATCACTGTCCGCACAATTTCTGACGGTGATACACTGGCAATGGCTCTTCAGGCAGGGGAGATCAATGCTGCCTATGGTATGGCATATGCAAGCTATCCCTTATTTGAAAATGATGATTTTACATTTACCAGTACAGCTACAAGCCGTGCATTCTATGCATGGATGAACTTTGAAAGTCCTGTAACATCTGACCCTGCAGTGCGCAAAGCAATTGCCATGGGTATTGATAAGGACAGCTTTGTGTCTGTGCTTCTGAATGGATATGGATATCCTGCAGTCGGTGCTTTCCCGGATACTTTCTCTTTTGGCGGACAGAATCTGACAACAGAGAGCTATGATCCTGATGGGGCAAAGAAGGTTCTGGAGGAAGCTGGATGGGTGGATTCCGATGGTGACGGTATCCGTGAAAAAGACGGACAGAAACTGGAAATCCGCTGGCTTACTTATCCAAGCCGTCAGGAGCTTCCGCTTCTTGCAGAGTCTGCACAGGCGATCTTAAAAGAAATCGGTATGGATGTTCAGGTGAATTGTACCTCTGATAATAATACTATCCGTAAAGATCCTACATTATGGGATGTATATGCAAGTGCCATGGTAACTGCACCTACAGGAGATCCGGAGTATTTCTTCACTTCCTGTACACTGGATGAATCTGCAAGCAATAACGGACATTATCACAGTGATAAACTGGAAGATCTGGAAAAACAGATGAAGCAAGAATTTGATGCAGATAAGCGTTCAGATCTGGCAATCCAGATGCAGCAGACAATCCTGGATGATAATGCCTATGTATTCTGTTCTCACCTGAGAATGAGTATGATCATGCAGTCTAATGTAACAGGACTGACTGCACATCCATGTGATTATTATGAACTGACAGCAGATCTGGATATTAACTAAACTTGAACGATGATATTTCAGGGGTAAAAGGTATTTTGCGTTACTGCTCACATATCACTATTCCGCGAGGTGTTTTGGCATGAATATGCCAAAATCCCGAGACATACAAGCCAAAATTCCATTGCCGCAGGCAATCTGGAATGAATTTTGGCTACGTTACTGAGAACGGAGTGGGAGTGAACAGTAACTATTTTGCCCCTGATTTGGTAAGGATTAACAAGGATGGTTTACAGATGGATAGAAAAATACTGACCTACGATTCCGTAGAGATATCATTTGGCGGAAAAGCGGTGGTTCATGATGTGAGTTTCTCCCTTGAACATGGAGAAATACTTGGTCTTGTGGGGGAATCAGGCAGTGGAAAAAGCACTCTGATCAAAGCTGCAATGGGACTTCTGGGATCGGATGGTCTTGTGACAAGAGGAGATATCCGATATATGGATCAGAATATCCTGGATATACCGGAGAAAGAAAAAAGAAAGATCAGAGGTGCAGGAATTGGAATGATTTTTCAGGATGCAGGTGCCTCTCTGTGTCCGATTCGCACCATCGGAGAGCAGATTTACGAAAGTATGTGTGCACATACAAAGATAACAAGAAGTGAGGCTAAAACCAGGGCAATGGATCTGTTTGACAAACTGAATTTTAAGGATAGCCAGCGCGTGTGGGACAGTTATCCATTTGAACTGTCAGGCGGAATGAATCAGAGAGCAGGTATTGCAATTGCCATGCTTATGAATCCGCCCATCCTATTTGCGGATGAACCGACCAGTGCTTTGGATGTGTCTGTACAGCGTCAGGTTGTAAGGGAAATGCTTAAGTTAAGAGAGTTGTTTGGAACTGCAATTGTGATCGTGACACATGATATCGGGGTAGTCCGGGCAATGGCAGATACTCTGTTGGTTTTGAAAAATGGCAAAACAGTAGAATATGGCACAGCAGACCGTGTACTGGATCATCCCCGCGATCCGTATACCAGGAAATTGCTGGAGGCTGTACCAAAGCTGCAAAGGAAGGTTAGAGTATGAGCATACTTTTAGAGGCAGAACATTTAACAAAAATATTTACCCAGAGAGGAAAAAATCCTTTGAAAGCGGTAAAGGATGTAAGCTTTACACTAAAAAAAGGAGAAACGCTGGGAATCGTAGGAGAATCCGGCAGCGGGAAAAGTACCATAGCAAAGCTGCTCACCCGGCTGACTGATATCACAGAGGGCACACTGAAATTTGAAGGAAAAGATATTACAAGACTGAAGCAAAGTCAGCTGAAAGAGGTATATGGAGATATACAGATGGTTTTTCAGAATCCGGTGGGTTCTTTTGATCCCAGAAGGACACTGGGTGACGGAATTGGTGAGAGTCTTAGAAACCGTGGAATGAAAAAGGCTGATGTGGAGAAAAGAGTAGCAGAATTGCTTGAGCAGTGCGGCCTTGAGAAGGAATATGCAAAAAGATATCCTCATGAGGTAAGTGGCGGACAGTGTCAGCGGGCTGCGATAGCAAGAGCTCTGGCAGTAGAACCAAAAGTTCTGATCTGTGATGAGGCAACCAGTGCTCTGGATGTAACCATACAGAAACAAATCATGGAGCTTCTGGAAGACCTGAAAGAGAAGAATGGGCTGTCTTTTATTTTTATTTGTCATAATCTGGCCCTTGTCCAGATGTTCTGTGACAGGGTTCTGGTACTGTATGAGGGAAAAGTAGTGGAAAGCGGAATTCCCGATGATATCATCAATGAACCCAAGGAAGAGTATACACAGAGACTGGTGGATGCGGTACTTTCGTGAATGTGATTTTTTTTGAAGTGCGATAGTGGTATGAAAAATACAGGCAAAACTATGCCGGATAAGAATATATAGATATCCCCTTGGGTGGGTTGTTGACGCTTTAATGTGGTGCTACAATACAGTTGCTTGTAAGGTGCGCGCCAGATAAAAATAATATTTTCACAGGAAAGGAAGTATATTTATGCATATACCTGAAAATTATTTAAGCCCGTCAACATGTGCTGTAATGACAGCAGCCATGCTTCCGGTGTGGGGATATTCTATTCATAAAATAAAAACAGAGATACCGAAATCAAAGATGCCGCTTCTTGGTATTGGGGCAGCCTTTTCATTTCTGGGAATGATGTTTAATGTTCCGCTTCCGGGCGGTACAACAGGACATGCAGTAGGGGGAACTCTTATTGCCATACTGACAGGAAGTCCTGCAGCCGGGTGCATGGCGGTTTCTATTGCTCTGCTGATACAGGCACTTCTTTTTGGAGATGGCGGAATCCTTGCATTTGGGGCAAACTGTTTTAATATGGCATTTATATTGCCATATCTGGGTTTTTTCCTGTACAAGCTCCTTTTGAAGAAAACAGGTATGCGTAAGCTCAGTGCGGCAATTGGTTCATATATAGGTATTAATGCTGCGGCCTTTTGTGCAGCTGTTGAATTTGGTATTCAGCCACTGCTGTTCAAAAATGCAGAAGGCCAGGCTCTTTATTGTCCGTATCCGCTAAGTGTATCAATACCTGCAATGATGATCGGACATATTACATTATTTGGTCTGGCAGAGATTATTCTGACAGTAGTGGTACTTACCTTTGTTGAAAAAGTTACACCAAAAGCATTGGATGCTGTTCCGGATAAGACAGCATTTAAACCACTGTATATACTGATGGCTGTTCTCATCGTACTGACTCCTCTGGGACTTCTGGCAACCGGTACTGCCTGGGGTGAATGGGGTGCTGATGAAATCGCTGGTCTGGTAAGTGGCGGAAGCCAGCTTGGATACACTCCGTCAGGAATGACCAATGGATTTGAACTGTCAACTTTGTTTCCTGATTATTCTATGTCCGGGTTACCTGAGTGGACAGGATATATTCTTTCGGCTATTGTAGGCGTGGCACTTCTGGTGATTATTTTTAAGATTATTTCTTCAATGATGAAAGAGAAAGTTGATTTTAAAAAGAAGGCTGCATAACAGATGAATGATCATAAAAAAGAAGAAACTATGCTTCCAGACTGGATGTGTTCCGGAGAAACTTATGTTCCATCTAAAGATAAAGAAGCATTTTTAACAAAAAGTACGAAATCAGTTTTATCTGTGCTTGCAAAAATGGGATTTTATGAAGGGAAGGATAGCAGATTTTCTGCTGCTCCTTCTCTGAAATTGTTTTATACACTTCTGTATATTGTTCTTACTGCATGTTCGGGAAATTATCTGTTTACTCTGATCATGTGTGCAGCAGTGACGGTCAGACTGGCGTTTTTTCCGGCAAAAGCCATCCGGCAGATTCTGAGTGGAACAGCAGGTGCGGTTCTGTTTTCTGTATTGATCCTTCTACCATCTGTATTTATGGGAACTCCTCAGACTTTAATGAATATTACTTCAAGAGTATATGTATCTGTAACTCTGGTTGGTATTTTATCATCAGGGACATCCTGGAATAAACTGACAGGGAGTATGAGAACTTTTCGGCTGCCATCCATATTTATTTTTACGCTGGATATTACTTTGAAATATATTTCGGTGCTTGGAGAGATATGTGCAGCTATTCTTACGTCTGTCCGGTTAAGGTCAGTGGGAAAGAATCCTCAGAAAGCCAAAGCTTTGTCAGGTGTGTTGGGAATCTCATTTCTGAAATCTGGTGAAATGGCGGAAGAAATGCATGCAGCAATGTGCTGTCGTGGATTTACAGGAGAGTATAAGAAAAAGCAGAAATACACGTTATGTGCAGCGGATATTTTCAGCACTTTTATTATGGCTGGATGTATTGTATTGTTCTGGTATCTGAACAGAAAGATATGATAATTGACAGGAAAAGACAGAAGAGGGCAGTTATGATCAGACTTGAGAATGTATGTTTTGCATATGAAAAAGAAATTGCACTGAGATATGTGGATCTTCACATAAACAGAGGAGATTCTATAGTTATCCAGGGACCTAACGGATGTGGAAAATCAACACTGATTAAACTATTGAATGGAATTATTTTTCCATCGGAAGGAAAATATTTTTATCAGGGACATGAAATTAATGAAAAAGCGTTAAAAAACAGCCAGTTTGCAAAATGGTTTCATCAGCAGATGGGATATGTGTTTCAGAATGCAGATACCCAGCTTTTCTGTGGAAGTGTGGAGGAGGAAATTGCATTTGGCCCGGTCCAGATGGGACTTTCGGAAGCGGAAATTAAAAAAAGAACAGAAGACTGCCTGCACTTATTTGGATTGGAAAAACTAAGAAATAGACCACCCTATCATCTGAGTGGAGGGGAGAAAAGAAAGGTTTCACTGGCATGTATTCTTTCGTTGAATCCTGAGGTTCTGATTTTGGATGAACCTCTTGCAGGACTTGATGAAAAAACACAGGATATGCTGGTGGATTTTCTGCAGAGTTTTCATAAAGCAGGAAAAACGTTGATTACGATTACACATAACAGACAACTGGCTGAAACTATCGGTACCAGATTTGCCTGTATGAATGAAGAACATGAACTGAAGATGCTATCATAATATTGATAATTATCTTTTCGTTAAAAAAAGTACTTCCTGCGGACGAAGTACTTTTTTTAATGAGTTTTTAGATGCGCATTGCGCGGAGGTCTGTGCACCTTTATTTGTTGTTTGACACAAATCTTTGTGCGGATACATGGATCATTAAGTATCTCGCTGACTGATATTTAATGATCTCTGCATTGATTATATTTTAACAAAATTATGGGAAAGAACAAGCCTCCCAGGGGGATTTCAAACCATGAAAAAAGTAGTATGAACTATGCAATATATGAATAGGTAAATATCCCCCAGGGGTGTTTGACAATTGTTTACGATCTGAATTTTACTTAGTTACTGTAGCCAGAAGTGCTTTAATATCTTCCATATCATCAGCAAAATAAATTCCCTGCTGACGATTTTCTGAGGACAGCCCCATCTTGATCATATGGTCAAGAAGCTGCTTCAGGCTGTCATAATATCCATTCAGGTTATACAGAATACAGGGGGCATTAAGGTGTTTTAAGGAAACCATGGACATAACTTCTGTGATTTCTTCCAGAGTACCGGTGCCTCCTGGAAATGCAATAAATGCATCACCTAGTTCAATCATTTTTGCTTTTCTTTCAGCCATATCTTTTGTGACAATCAGTTCTGTGATCTCATCATACTGCAGTTCAGAATCTATAAAAAACTGTGGTTCCACGCCTGTTACTTTTCCTCCGGCATTCAGCACACTTTCTGCTATCTGTCCCATAAGACCGGACTTTGAACCTCCATATACCAGAGAATTTCCGCTTTCTCCAATCCATGTACCAAGTTCCCGGACAGCATCTCCAAGTGCCGGATCATTTCCCTCCAAAGCTCCAAGATAAACGGTAATATTCATTGTAATTTCCTTTCTTTTTTCATGTACAGGTAATTGTTTTATATAACTGCCTCAAATAATATTACCATCAGCGGCATTGTAATAATTGAGAACAGTGTAGTCATGACATTGATGGCACTGGCATAGCGTGAATCATTTCCGTATACCTGGCACATCTGGGTTATTGTGGAAGCAGACGGTGTGATGATCGCCAGAAAGACAATAAGCATGATTTTATTTCCGTCTGCAGAGAACATAGCCAGATGGCTGATCTTAATCATTACAAGTGCAAGCAAAGGCACTGCGATCAGACGAAGAAATGATACAAAATATACTCTTTTGTCAGCAAAAATCTGTTTCAGATTCATTCCTGCAAACAGCATACCGGTTACGATCATACTGGTCGGTCCTATCATGCTGCCCACTGAGCCAAGAGTATTATTGATGATCTCCGGCAAATGGATTTTTGCGAAAAAAAGTACAACACCGATAAAAATAGAAATCATGTTAATATTTAACACAATCTTTTTCCAGTCGTAGGAAGATTCCCGGCTGATAATCTTTTTGCAGTGTGTCCACAGAAAGATAAGCTGCACACTCATAAAAACACATCCATATAAAACCCAGTCCTGTCCAAGAATAAAGGTCACAATGGGTACGATCAAATTTCCTGAATTAGAATAATAAACAGAAGCAATTTCTACTTCATTCAGATGTAAAAGCTTTCCGGCTATGGAGATAATGATCAGGAGAAGAACCTGGGTCATGACAGATGCAGCCAGAGCAAGCAGCAATCCCTTTACAGTATCCATCGTGTAATCTACCTGAAAAGCATTGATGATTACACAGGGAATGATTAGATAGAGAATGATTTTGGATAAAACCTTGCTGTCTTCATTTTTTACAAGCCCAACTTTCACGATCAAATATCCCATGAAGATCATAAGAAATAATTGAATGATCTGTTCCATGAGCAGTATGCTGATATTCATAAACTTATCCACCTCATATTCTTAAAAGTGTCCGTCATCGGAAATATTGTATTTACCCGATTTCTGATGTCGGAACTCATTATAGAACTTTCCAGATTACGGTTCAATAGTAATTTTGGTGGTTGACAAATTTCAGAATCCGCATATAATTATCAATGGTAATTAACAAAGATAATTATATAGGAGCGTACAATATGACAACTGAAAAAATCAAGCGAATGCTGGATGCATGCTATCAGGCGAAGCGGATACGGGAATTGCTTCCGCCGCTGCCACAGGGAGTTACCCCGTCTTACATTCAGTATCTGGATAACATTCATGCATTGGAAAAACAGGGAATCCAGGTAAAGATATCGGATATCAGTGATGTAATGAATCTTCCACGTCCCGGTGTTACCAGAACTGTAAAGGAAATGGAAACAAAGGGATATCTCCGGAAAATTTCTTCCCCGGATGACGGACGTGTCACTTATATATCCATTACAGAAGAAGGAAGAAAACTGTCACAGAAATATAATGAGTATTATTTTGGGGAACTGGTTCCCTATCTCAGTGAGATATCCGAAGAGGAAGCTGACTGCATGATCCGGACAATTGAGAAATTTTACCAGATCATGTGTGAGAGGAGGAATCACTATGACAAATGATAGATCTGATTTCACACAGGGAAATATTCTGAAAAAGCTGGTTTCTTTTATGATGCCCATTCTCGGGGCACTGATCCTGCAGGCAGCATATGGTGCAGTTGACCTTCTTGTTGTGGGAAGGTTTGGCTCTACTGCCGGACTTTCTGCAGTTTCTACAGGCAGCCAGGTCTTAAACCTGGTTACTTTTGTGGTTGTACAGTTTGCAATGGGTATTACAGTTCTGATCGCCCGCTATCTGGGAGAAAGAAGACCGGAAAAGATAGGAGCTGTTATCGGCGGCGGTGCAATTGTGTTTACAATGATTTCGGCTGTGCTGTTTGTTATAATGGTAGCTTTTGCACATCCGATTTCTGTGCTGATGCAGGCGCCGGAATCAGCCGTCAGTCTTACATCCAGTTATGTACGTATCTGTGGCGGCGGTATTTTCTTTATTGTAGCTTACAACCTGCTGTCTGCAATTTTTCGTGGACTGGGTGACAGTAAATCGCCGCTTCTGTTTGTGCTGGTGGCATGTATTGTAAATGTGATCGGAGATCTGGTGCTGGTAGCGGGACTTCATATGGATGCAGCCGGAGCTGCTATTGCAACAGTTGCTGCTCAGGCACTTAGCGTGGTATTCGCACTTATCCTGCTTGTTAAAATGAAACTTCCGTTTACGATCACAAAAAAAGACTTCAGGCTGAATGTACAGTGCAAAAGATTTCTTCAGATCGGACTTCCTCTTGCATTGCAGGAATGTCTAACACAGATTTCCTTTCTTGCGCTCTGCGCATTCGTAAATCGTCTGGGACTGGAGGCTTCGTCCGGCTACGGGGTTGCCTGCAAAATCGTTAACTTCGCCATGCTGGTACCAAGTTCTCTGATGCAGTCTATGGCATCCTTTGTATCCCAGAACATAGGAGCGGGCAAGAAAAAACGAGCAAAACAGTCCATGTTTACAGGAATCGGAGTAGGGCTTGCTGTGGGATGTGTGGTATTTATACTGGTTATGTTCAAAGGTGATATGCTGGCTGGCATTTTCTCCACAGATGCAGAAGTTATCAGTAATGCATTTGACTATCTGAAAGGCTTTGCACCGGAAACCATAGTGACAGCAATCCTGTTCAGTATGATTGGCTATTTCAATGGAAATAACAAGACAGTCTGGGTAATGATCCAGGGACTGATCCAGACACTTCTGGTACGTTTGCCACTGGCATATTTTATGAGTATACAGCCAGATGCAAATCTTACCAAGATCGGACTGGCTGCCCCTGTGGCAACAGTAACGGGAATTATCCTGAATGTGGGATTTTATATATACCTGAACCGCACAGAAAATACACCGGGCTGATTCTTTCTGGACATTCTGATAGTATTATGTCATACTTGAATAAATATTAAAAATGAACAGGAGACATCAGCACAATGTTAGATGAGAGAATATATCAGAATTACATAGGCATTCTGAAAGAAGAAATGGTTCCTGCAATGGGGTGTACAGAACCGATCGCACTGGCATATGGAGCAGCCAGAGCACGAGAAGTTCTGGGAAAAGAACCGGAACATATCACTGCAAAATGCAGTGGAAACATTATAAAAAATGTCCGTTGTGTTATCATTCCAAACTCCGGCGGATTGACTGGAATTGAAGCAGGTGTAGTCCTTGGTGCAGTAGCCGGAGACCCATTATTGAATATGGAAGTTCTTTCGAAGGTAAATGAATCCGGAAGAAAGAGATGTTGTGAACTTCTGGACAAAAAGATATGCAAAGTAGAACTTCTGGACTCCCCGGTAGTCCTGCACTTTATCATAGAAATGCAGGCAGGGGATGACACAGTAAGTCTGGAGATCAAATACGATCATATAAATGTAACAAAGATCGTAAAGAACCAGGAAGTCCTGCTGGATTCAGATCATAAATCCGGTGAAACTCCGGCTGCAGCAGACAGAACTCTGCTCAATCTGGAAGACATTAAAACATTTGCAGATACGGTGGAGCTTGATGATGTCAAAGAAATTATAGAAAATCAGATCCGCAGCAATATGGCAATCGCCCATGAAGGAATGACTGGTAAATACGGTCTTGGAATCGGCCGGATCATCCGTGAAACCTACTCCAATGATATGCTCACGAAAATGCGCAGCCTTACAGCCGCAGCTTCCGAAGCCAGAATGGGCGGATGTGACATGCCGGTAGTCATCAACTCAGGCAGCGGAAACCAGGGAATTGCCTGTTCTGTACCTCTGATCGTATATGCCAGAGAAATGGAACTTCCGGACTATGTACTTTACCGCGCACTGGTATTTTCTAACCTCTTAACTGTATACCAGAAACAGTACATTGGTAAACTTTCCGCATTTTGCGGTGCGGTATCCGCATCCTGTGCAGCCGGTGCGGGGATTACCTACATGGGAGGTGGCGAACTTTCAGTGATCAAGAAGACCATAGAGAATACTCTTGCCAATATTCCGGGAATCATCTGTGATGGAGCGAAAATATCCTGTGCAGCGAAAATCGCCGCCAGTCTTGATGCTGCATTCCTGGCACATCACCTTGCTATGAACGGTCAGTCCTATGCGCCATATACCGGAATCCTCAAGGAAGAAGCCGGCGAAACCATCAGCTGTGTAGGACAGATCGGCAAAGAAGGAATGAAAGAAACAGACAAAGAAATTCTGCGGATTATGTTAGAGCGTGTTTGATTTTATGACAAAGTAAAAAAGACCGATATATTCTCCTGCTGAAAAAAAGACATAATTGCACTGGTTTTGTGATAAGACAAGAAAAAATAATGACTATAAATTTCAATTCATCTATTATGTTCATTTGAAAATAGGAATATAAATGACCTGAAACGAAAAAAGTATAATTACGGTCATCTTAAGAAACCGATGAAAATGACCTGAAACGAAAAAAGTACAATTACAGTCATGTATAGAAGAGAATATGAATGACTTAAAACAAGAAAAGCAGAATTACGGTCATCTTAAAATGAAATTATGAATGACTTGGAATAAAGAAAGTGAAGAATAGAGTCAATATAAAGAGATTTTTTGTTTGACTGAATTTGCTGAAAATAAAATTTAACAACCGTAGCAAGAATTCCCTCACCTCTATAGGGACGCCACTGAAAAACTATTTTTATACACATTATATAGTAGATTAAAACAAATA
>NZ_JAJDML010000048.1:0-27751 GCF_020594215.1 Blautia sp. DFI.1.216 | reverse complement strand
CTTGCGACAGCTTGTTTACTTTATCACATCTCTTTTTCTTTGTCAAGAACTTTTTCAAGTTTTTTTTCAAAGTTTTTCGAACTCTTCCGGATTTCGGAACTGTTCTTCTGATCTGTGATTGTCGGCTCTGTTCAAGCGACTCAATTACTTTAACACGTTTGTTTCAAGTTGTCAAGCACTTTTTTAAATTTCTTTTTTCTTTCAGAAATCTATCTGAATTGTTTTTATCTAATAAACAATTATTTCCGACAGCTCATCTAATATAACACCGAAAAACCACAATGTCAACAGTTAATTTCATAATTTGACAAACTTTTTTATTTCCGCCTTACTACGGCAACCGAATTCGGGCAAAATATACCGCAAAGTGGGGCGTACACATTGTGGAAATGATTTTTTAAACACACTCCTAGATTCATCCAGTCCACATCAGACATTCATCCCATCCGACACCTGGATTCTATCCATCCACCTTCATCCTCCCCCGCCCTGCACACAGCACTCACATACCATATATACACAACGCCCCAGCTTTTCCGTCCCCTTCATACTATATAAGAAACTTTTCTATTCCACAAAACTAACAGATCACCATTCCTCTTCTCCCTCAGCCGCCCAGTCACAGCCAACTGCCAGCAAAGCCCAATAATTCCTATCGAGCGACATTTGCAGGATCTTTAGAAAATCTTAGCCCCGCAAGATCAGCGTTATTCGCAGATCACTCACTGTCTGAGCGCAGCGAGTTTGAGTTATCTGCGAATGCTTTTAGCTGATCTTGCGGGGCTTAGCTTTTCTTAAGGTCCGAAACCGAGCCGATAGGAATTATTGGGCTTTGCGTCCCCCTTTTAACTGATTTTATGAGAACTACTATAATCCCTGTCTGCTTTGTATAAATAAATCAACCTTTCAGTCTGCACACCATATCCCACAGTGCTTTTGCAGAGTTAAAATTCTCCGGGATAATATCTGCCGGAGTGATAGTAATGTCATAAGTATCCTGCAGTTCACTTACAATAGACAGGATTGCAAAGGAATCAAGAATTCCATCGTCAATCAAAGTATCACAGTTTTCAAAATCTGCATCCGGCTGGATCTCTTCCAGTAATTCAATTAATTCTTCCATTTTTTCATATCTCCTTATTTTTTGTTTTTTCAGCAATTCCATTATTTTTCGGTATTGCCATGGTCTTTTATTTCTCTGAATTTAAAAGATCTGTATGTACACCATCCCGCACCATGCGCAGTCCCTCTCCCTCTGTCCAGAAATAGATTCTCGGAAGAGGACGGCTCAGGAATAAATAGATTCCTTCTGTAACGGAATAAGCACCTACCCGTTCAAATACCAGTATATCATGAAGCTGCGGTTTGTGAAGTGGAAATCGCTTTACGACCACATCGCTGACCGTGCAGAGTGCACCGCAAAGATTCCAGGATTCATCTTCTCCCCCTATCTTCTCATTTCCTTCTGTATCAAGCTGTGTACAGTACGGCTGTTTCATTGCCATCGCCTGTCCATAATAATTCAGATGATTGATACCACCGTCCATGATCACATACGGCTGTTCTTTATTCACCTTCATATCCACGATTGATGTCACATAATATCCACAGGCTGCTGCCAGAAATCTTCCCATCTCAAGAACAACCTTACCCTTGAAATTAAGACTTTCCAGAAGTGCTCTGAACTCACTCAGAATATTCTCCACGTCCTCGCTCTTATCCTTCTTAAAATATGGGACAAAAAATCCCGGACCATACTCAAGCACCTGTGCTTCAAATCCACTCTCAGATTTCAGCTCCCCGATAAATTCATCCAGATGCTCCAGCTCTGTTTTCATCTGACTGAGATCTTTCTTCTGAGTTCCGGAATAGAACTGAAGTCCCTCTATCTCAACCCCCGGATAATCTGTTCTGTCAGAAATGATTTTCCTGATATCTGCTTCATCTACGCCAAACTGATTTCCGCTTGTCACACGAATCAACACCGTAATCTTCATGCCAAGTCTCACTGCAGTATCATTCAGAATCTGTAAATGCTGCAAAGACTCTACAGTATACACTCCCTTTCCTCCATATGTAGAAAGTACATATTCCATATCTTCAGGGTTCTTATACACACCCGAAAGAACAATTCTCTCCATCGGCACACCAACACGCTCACAAATTCGAAATTCACCCGGTGAGCACACTTCAAATGTAGGAACCACATCCATCATGGGTCCTGTAAGAAAAGGGTTTGCTTTCATAGCATAACATAACTGTGTGCTCTCTCCAAGACAGCTCTGCACTTTTTTTACAAATTCCTTCATCTTATCCAGGTCAAAAACATAAGCTGGAGTTGGAGTATGTTCTTTCTCGATCAGTTCTTTTATAAATCCATAGGAACTCATTTCTTTTCCTCCTGATACATAGCTGTAAGAGCTTTTCTGTCAATCTTTCCATTCTTTGTAAGAGGCATGCTCTCCACCTGGCGGAATACATTCGGAACCATAAAAGCAGGTACATACTGCCCCAACGCTTTTGCCAGCGGTCTTCTCTCAATATCTCCTTCATAAAAAGCTACGATTTTGCTTTTAACTGTATCAAAAATACAGCAGCTTCTCACAATCTCCGGAACCTTATCCATAGCAGCCTCGATTTCTCCAAGCTCAATACGATGTCCCATATGCTTAATCTGGAAATCCTTACGTGTTGCAAAGCACAACTCACCACGTTCATTATAATAAGCAAGATCACCGGTTCTGTACATTGGCTCCAGATATCTGTCATTCAGTGGATTCTGAACAAAAACCTTCGCAGTCTGTTCTCTGTTTTTGTAATATCCCAGTGCAAGTGCACTTCCTGTTACGCAGAGTTCACCATTTTTATTTTTCTCTGTGATCAGCTTGTCTTCTTCATCCAGAAGGAATACTTTTTCATTTGGAAACGCCTTGCCCATAGGAAGTACATCTCCAGGCTGGAACTCCCTGTCTACAATATAATACGTACAATTACATGTGATCTCAGTTGGTCCATAAATATTTACATACATAACATCCGGCAGATATTTTCTCCAGATATTCAGATGTTTCACAGGCATAGCCTCTCCTGAGAAAAGAATCTTCTTAATCTTATCCGGAACTTTATATTCAAATCCGTTCAAAGTTGAAATAATACACAGCGCAGATACCGCCCACACCAGCGTGGTCACTTCCCTCTCGATCAGATAGTCAATCAGCTTCATCGGGAAAGAGAATAGCTGCTTCGGAATAATCTGGACAGTTGCTCCTGTCTTCAGTCCGGAATAAATATCTTTAACAGATACATCAAAATCCCAGGGTGCCTGATTTCCCATCACATCTTTATCTGTAATATCAAAAAGCTCTGTAAAACAATCGATAAAATCAAGCACTGAACGATGACCTACCACAACTCCCTTGGGAACTCCTGTTGACCCGGAAGTAAAAATTCCATACAGCGGATCCACATCCAATGCCTGTTCTCTGATCTCATTCAGCACAGCTTCATTCTCCTGCTCAGCAACAAGATCCGGAGCCATCAGAACCTTTCCTTTGAACTCCAGTTTCTCCAAATCCTTCAGATATTTCTCAGATGTAACGATCACATCACTGTCCAGAATTCCAAGAATCTGCTGAAGTCTGCTCGCCGGCTGTTTGGTATCCATCAGTACATAAAAGCATCCTGCATAAACAGCGCCCATGAAAACCCCGATGGTTTCTACGCTCTTCTCCATAAATACAGGCACCGGATTTCTCGGTGTGAAATGTTTCGCAAGTGCAGTTCCTGTTCTGCGTGCAGTCTGCTCCAGTTCTTTAAATGTGCAGGATGTATGTTCATCTGCAAAAGCTGTCTTATCCGGATATTTCCGTGCGGATTCTTCAAGATATTCCAGAATACTTGTCTTCATATATAATTCCTCCCCTCTGTACTTCACAAGGTTTTTTATTCATTTTACTACTGTCTGTCCTATTTTCACAATATCAACAAGTAAATATTTACAATTAAAGCAGGATACTTATTCGATTCAAACTAAATCTGGTAAGTTCCTGCTTCAATTACCAGTAACGATAATCAGTAGTTACTATTAACTGATCAATTTTTCTGTCCAGTGCTCTCTAAAACTTGTGCCAGCACTTCAGAATATTCTTTTGCGGCATCTCCATTCATATGTCCGTCATAATCTGTATATGCTTTCAGGTCATGTGTAAATGCCTTAAAATACTGCGTATTAAAGTTAAGATACTCTACGCCCTGTTCTTCAAAGAACTGCCCGAAATATTTCCATGCTGCATTATAACTGTCACTGTAATCCTTCAGAGTATTTATTGGAATTGGCGTAGTTACTGCAACAAACTCTATATCATTTTCCTTGCAGAATGTGATCAGCTTCTTCAGATATTCCATGTTCTCTTCGTTTACCTTACCCTCTTCATAGAGCTTAGGTTCTGATTTCTTAAGCTTTGTCACATCCACCGGATATCTCTCAATAAATCCACTTTCATGATATTCCTGAGAATCACTCTTCAGATGAGATACGTCATAATCACCCGTTACTTTCTGAGTAAATGTATCTTTGACTTTCGGCAATTCATAGCTGAGAGAATATTCATACCATGGGAAAAGCACAGTACGGAAATTACATTTCGCAATAGAATTCCAGAAATATTCTACCTTTGCTTTTGAAAATGGAAACTCATGATAAAAAAGCAGGTAGTTATTTCCTTCTTCCTTTTCAGATACAAAATATCCCGGGTCAACCTCATAGATAATTCTCTTCGGATTCTGTTTCTCTTTGATCAGTTTAGTCAGATAATACGCATCGATTCCATACTCGCCGCCAACGCAAAGATTATGTCCACTGCGTCCGGTAACTTCCTGCATCACCTCCGGATCAATATCCATCTTTCCATGGGAAGTTCCCACGATAATGTCATCAAACTGCTGTGTCACAACTGCATGCACATCATTTCTCATAAATGTACATGGATAAAGTGCCAGGTCAAGTGCTGCCAGAAGAGCCACACACACGACCAATACCAGGAACGTTTTTAAAACTTTCTTAAAATTGTGCATAAATAAATCCTCTCGCTACTGCTGTTGATCCGAAGAATCCGATGGATGCCAGCAGACAAAAATAAATTGCTACAGTAATTGGCAGACTCAGTCCTGCAAGTGATTCTCTTATCTTCATGCCACGTTCCTGAAGGACACTTACAATAAACAGAATGATGCAGCCTGCTGCCAGGATTGCCAGCGCATAAGGGGTAAAAGCAGTTCCCTCTTTACCGGCCGGGATCAGCAGTAACTGTGACGGTGCAAACTTTGTGACAGAAAGCTTCATCATATGAAAAGCCTGTCCTACTGTGTCCGCTCTGTCAAAAAACCAGCTGATATTTACAAGGATAAAAGTACGGATGATCATAAATACATGATACCAGTTCTCTTTTCCAGTGATGTTGAATTTCTTTTTCCAGTTTCTGTAATGCTCTGCCATAAGTCCGCTGAAAGCAATGATAATACCATTGTACATACCGTATACAATGTACTTCCAGGCAGCACCATGCCATACACCAACAACGAAGAATACGATCAGATTCGCCAGACAGATTGGTAATGTACGTCCGGTCTTTTTGCCAAATACCTTCTTGCCCCATTTGCCAAATTTTCCCATCCACTTGGATAATGTCACAGGATAGAACACATAATCCTTCATCCAGGTACCAAGAGTAATGTGCCAGCGGTGCCAGAAATCTGTAATGGAAATGGAGAAGAACGGACGCTTGAAGTTCTCATCCAGCTCAATTCCAAACATAGACGCAATACCAATTACCACATCCATACCACCGGAAAAATCTGCATATAGCTGAACTGTGTAAAATAATACGCCAAAGATTGCCAGTCCGCTGTACTGATCCGGATTGTCGAAAATCGCATCTACAAACACTGCTGCCCAGTCCGCCAGGATCATCTTCTTAAAAAATCCCCAGAGAATGCGCTCAAAGCCTCTGGTAATATTCTTACCTTCGAATTTATGAGGTTCATAAAGCTGATGTGCCAAACGACTGTATCTTCCGATTGGTCCCTGCAGAATCTGTGGAAAGAAAGAAACAAACAATGCATATTTTACAGGATTCCTCTCCGCATCACATCTCTTCCAGTACACATCCAGAAGATATCCGGAGGATTGGAAAGTGTAAAACGATATTCCCAATGGAAGCAGGATTTCCATTCCTCTTAAATTCATATGAAACAAAGCATTGAGGTTCTCAATCATAAAATTTGTATACTTTATCACTCCAAGCATACCAAAATTCAATATTAATCCAAGCACCAGAAAATTTCTTGCACTTTTGTGGCTTCCACCTGCCTCTGCCTTTTCAACTGCAAGTGCAATCCCCCAGGTAACCAATGTGGAAAACAGGATAAATCCCACGTAACGGACGCCACCTGCCAGATAATAAATATAGCTGAAACATAACAAAACCAGCCACTGAAATTTGTGCGGCACAATATAATAAACAAGCACACTCACCGCCACAAACAGTAAAAACAAGTTTGAAACTAATGACATGATCTTTCTCCCTAAATATGTACAATTCTTCAGTTGTACTTATAATAAGGGCACTGCACTATGTTATTCCCTCAGATAATGCAGTGCCCTGTTTTATTATACTTTTTAATGCATTTTCCCTTTACAACTGCTGAATCTGATTAATTTAATAACCCATCATCCAGACATCCGTCTCCACCGTCATCAGAACCACCGTCATCAGAACCATCATAATCACCGGAATCATCATTACCATAATCATAATCATTACTGTAATCATAGTCATTGCTGTAATCATAATCATTGCTGTAATCATAGTCATTGCTGTAATCACTACTGTTATCATAACTCTGAGTTGTTTCAGAAGTTGCCTGTGTAGCTGCCTCAGTTGGCTTCGGAGCTAATGCTTTCTCTGTTTCCAGAGTATTGTATTCTTTCTTCTGGCTGATACTGTCAAATACCAGATATGCTACTTCACCTTCCAGATGAAGTTCTGCTTCCTCTGTATCGCCAAATGGGAAAGTGTGGATCTCAGCAGTTGTTCCATCCTCGAAAGTTAACTGAATATTATATTTCGGGATTTCCTTCTCAGCATCATCCTTATCTTCGCCTTCTGCTTTTTCATCTGTTTTGACATCTTCTGTTTTTGTTTCTTCAGTATCTGTGGTCTCTTTTGCATCATCTGAAGAATCCTTGTTTTCCTCATCTGCTTTATCTTTAGCATTGGGATCAAACCAGAGAACTCTTTCCTCATCTGCTTCGAACTTATCTTCTTCTTTCAGGAAATTATCCGGATATTCTTCGTCTTTTTCATTCTTAACAGTAACACCTGTGATAACTTTACCTGTAAGATTTTTCAATTTTACAGAAAAAACACCCTCTGTGTCCTCTTCCGGTTTCTCACCAATTGTCTTTAAATCTTCTTTCTCTTCATCAGCTTTATCTGCATCTTCTGCTACATCTTTATCTTCAGATTCTGTGGCATCCTTATCCGCATCTTCTGAAGTTTCTGTTTTTGCTGTAGTATCTGCTGCCATCGCTGCCTGACTGAATACAAGACTGCTTCCAAGTGCAGCCATCATAAATGCTGTTACAACTTTTTTCTTCATTGTCTTTAAATCCTTTCTGTTCATCCTTTATAGTTCTTTTTTTGCCTTACTGTTAAACAGATAAAATCATTCACTTCGTTACTTGCTCGTAACCAAAGTCAAAAACATTTCAATGCTTAGTTAACTCTCTTATAATTTACATATTTCAGAGTACGTTTCGCACCATATGTAAGTTTATAACCATTCAGTTTGTATTCCTTCTGGAAATTCGGATCATACACATAAGTTTTCTTTTTACCCTTCACCTTCTGATCGATTTCAACCCACGCATGTGCTCCCCTCTTACCACCGGATTTCTGGAAATATCCTTTTACATAATGAGCATCATATCCTGCGACTTTAGCCATCCAGTAGAAAGTAGCTGCCATTACATAACAATCGCCACTGCCTGTTTTAAATCCATATAAACCATATTCTGTAGGTGTTTTTTTAGAAACCTTTACATTGCCTGCATACTGCAGAGAAACAGACCAGTTGAATGCCTTCTTCAGATTTCCTTTACACTTCTGAAGTCGGACTGCAGCCATAGTTTCTACTGCTGACAGCTTTGTTGCCTGTCCATTCTTTTTAATCTTATAATAAGTCTTTGCATTAACCTTATAATACGGTTTATTAGTCACAAGTTTTCCGGTTTTATCAAAACAATACGTATATTTACCGATCTTCTCTACCTTGTTTGTAATTTTCTCACCATTTACATAATAATATTTAACTCCATCAACAGTTTCCCATCCTTCCTTCTTCTCCGGAAGTGGTGCCGGAGTTACATCTGGTGTCTCAACTGTATTATCTGTTGTTCCATCCACATAATTAACGATCGTTGACTTTTCTGCCATAGCCGGCATTGCAGGTGTAAATACCATTACTGAGCTAAGTAATAATGCTGTGATTTTTTTCCTGTTCATAACTCTGTTCCTTTCTTTTTTGTTAACTTACTATCTGCAAATTGCTTCAGCTGCTTTATAATTTTTCACAGCTGAAGCAACCGATTAGCCTGGATAATTATTGTCTTGCCGTAATACTCGCAACAACTTCTGCGCTGCTTCCTTTTCCTGTAGGACGCACAACATTTAACTGTACATAATCGTATGTATATGTGACATCCTTGCCATTTCCATCAAGCATACAGGTATTGCCTTTACTTATTGTACACTTTTTATATTTTCCCAGAATCTTCTTAATCTTTGACGCATTGTTCTGTTTTGCCAGAGTAGATGTTGCCGCATATTTTCTATATAAAGACGTCTTCTTTTTATCTACAGCTCCTGTTTTTGGATTAAAGTAATACAGCTTCGGAATCTCATACATGCTGACACTTCCTACACGTATTCCCTTTACTGTGTGACCACTTACATCAAACCCATAGTACTTACCATTAATCTTCTTCATCAGAATACCATACTTACCAACCATATCCTGATCCGCCTGATAAGCAGCTCCGTTTTTTCCGAAATAATAACGGAAACCCTTTGCTGTTACTCCCCACTGCTGAGTAACCTTCTGGTTATTCTCATCATATCCATATCTCTTTCCTGTCTTTTTGTCCAGTTTTACCTTAACAGTCTGCGGTCCTGCTGCCTGTACTGTCACTGTTTCTGCTACAACAGCCAACGGTGTCAGCATAAGAAGCATACAAAGCACAACTGCAAGGAATCTCTTTGTTTTCTTCATTCTCCATACTCCTTTTCTTAAAATTTAATTTTATGTTCTATTGTATATGCAGGACGTGTAGCTGCGCCAAACAACGTTCCGTACATATTATCATAATAGAGCCCGTTAATCATAACAAAGCTGTGTCCATCCGGAATTGTAATAACATAGGGTTCATATCCCAGTTCCTTCGCGATTGCAGCCACACTGCTGGCAATTCCATAACAGTTTCCTGTAAGACCGTTCTGGAACATCTGAAGGGAATATTTATAAACCCAATCTTTTGTCTTAAACTCCTGAGGTGTAGGATCCATGTATCCTACAAAGTTTGTATAGGCCATAATATAATAAAAGCAGGAACGGAATTTTTCATAATTACTTGCATTGGCATTACTGTGACGTGCAATAAAGTTCCTTGCCGCAAGCTTGCATCTCGCCTGTGTCAGATTTGAAGCATATCCGTTCTTATTAAATTTAATTCCACCTACTGTCTCATTTGTTGCGCATTTACCGTTCTTATATACATAGTACATTTTTCCATTTAGTTCATTCCATCCGGCAACAGCTCTTCCTTTTGCATCAACGAAATATTTGACGCCATTAACCTTTACAACTGCCTTCTTCCCCGGGGCCACTCTCCGGGCATATTTATCAAACACATAGTAAACACCTTTTACTTTATAATATCCATCATGAGCAGCAACTCCATTGGATTTAAACCAGTAATATTTACCATTAATCTTTTTCCATTTATTTCTGACTGGTTTGTTATTTACGTAATAGCGATATACTTTCCCTTCTTTCATCAGTCCGTTTTTAGGCACTGGTGTTGGTTTCGGTGTTGATGTCGGTAATGGCAGTTCCGGTGTTACCTCCGGTGAAGGTGTTCCACCCTCCTGTGGCAGGTCAGCCGCATAAGCACTTCCTGCTCCAAATGTAAGTGCTGCCGTCAGCATCATCGCTGTGAGTGTAACCTTCAGTACTGTAAACTTTTTCCTCTTCATTTTCTATTCCTCCTGAAAAATTTTGCTCGAAGTTTCCTCCCTTCCTTTTGAAATATACTCTCAGAGTACATTTGAATTTTATACTACAATTATAGTATATTGAAGAGTTCATTTCAATTAATACGACGACTTTTTATACAAAAACTTCCAGTTTTTTATAATCAACCTTTCACAAGATTCCACCACTTTTTTCTCTGTCTTTGTACAATTCTTCCATTGGCGCTAACTCCCTTTCAAGATATATCATAGTCCTGTGTGGGATCTTTACCTGTCCGTATGTGCAGCTACTTTCCATAACGGAATCATTGATCTTCACCAGATTCTTATGATCAAAGAAATTAATAATAATCTGCCAATGACACATTGGTACTAATTTACCGATAACTTACTAAAAAGAAGAGGTTTCGTTACCCCAAAGTTTAACGAAACCTCTTCTTTATATTGTCAAACATATATTCTCAATCGCCGTATCCATCCTGTCACAGTAACAGTCGCAGACTTCTTTCATTTTGGAAATATTCTTCCTGTTTTCTTCATCATAGACACCAACAACCACAAATCCTGCTTTTTTTGCAGTTTCCGCTGCATGAAGCGCATCCTCAAATACAAGTGTCTCATTCGGTTCTGCCTGCATAGATTCTGCTGCCTTCAGATAGATCAACGGTTCATCTTTTCCTGCACCTGTTTCTGTACAGGTGTAAATCTGCTCAAAATAATCCAGAATCCCGTTTCTCGCAAGTGCTGCTTCTGTCAGCTCTCGGTTTCCAGATGTTGCAACTGTCATCTGTATATTTCTCTCTTTAAACCATTCCAGAGTTTTCTTCACTCCTGGTTTCAACGGTGCTTCAAATCGGTAAAAATCACTTACAATTTTCAGAACCTCTTCTATAATCTGTGAAATGGACTTATCCAACTGGTATTTTTCTTTCATCCAGGCGGCTCCCTGCTCCAGACTCATAGTGTGCAGAGCAGCCCGGAGATTTTTCTCTGCTGTGATATTCTGACTCGCAAGATAACGTTCTCCAATATCCTCCCACACAGACATAGAATCCAGCAGCGTTCCATCTACATCAAAAATCGCTGCCTTCATCAGTCTTCCATCATATGAATCGCATCTACTGTATTATTGTACTGCTCTTCCACTCTTGCCAGAAGTTCTTCACAGCCTTCAGTATCTCTTCCTCTGAGCTTCTCTGTAATATCAAAGCTTGCCTTATACAGATTATCAAATCCAAGGTTCTGGCATACACCTTTTAAGGTATGAGCTGCACGAAAAGCTTCTTCCCCATTTTTCTGTACCAGATTATCCTTCAGACTCCGGAAACTTCCATCATCCAGAAATTTCTTTGCAAATTTCTTAATAAGAACCTCACTTCTCAGTCTTCCAAGTACACCTTCATAATCTGCCCCCATCTGTTCATAACATTCTTTTACTGTCATATTTTTCTCCTCTTTATCCCCATCTGCACTGTTAAACCTGCGTTTTCGCAATGATATTATTATATCACGCCATATAGCTGTTCTCAAGTGCTCTTTCACAAAAGCACCTTAGAATCTTTTCAAAAATATAATCAACCCGCCGCAGTGTGATCCTTGCCCGGAGGGCTTTATTATGCTATAAGAATATTATGGAATGGTTTCCCATAGCATAATAAAGCACTTTCACATGTAATTCTCTCACATATGAAAGTGCTGATATCAGGCAGATGAAATCATCCGCATCACTACACACTATCACAGATTTTATATCCGGATATCATATAATTTTATTTTCTGCCGGTATTATCTGAAAAATCCCTGATTCTCAAAGTACTGGATAAATGGATTCTCACTTTCCTCTGTATCATCGGAGTCCATACTATCCTCACTGTCTGTATCTTCGTCTACATCTTCATCAGCATCTTTTGAGGATTTCTTAGAATCCTTTTTAGATTTCTTACTGTCTTTATCGTTATCATCACTGTCATCAGCATCTGTATTCTCATCCAGAGTTACTTTAACAGTCTCTTCTTTATAACTTGTTCCATGAGGAACCTGCACAGTCAGCTCTACCTCTTCATCTGGTTCATAATAGGAAAGATATTCGATCAGCTGATCACTACTTGAAACAGCTTTTCCATTAAATTCAGTAATAACGCTGTTTGCTTTCAGACCTGCTTTATCAGCAGCTCCACCTTCTGTTACTTTTTTTACAAAAACTCCTGCCGGAATGCCATACATCTGAACTGCCTCAGAACTTACAGAAGAACCTTCGATTCCAAGTACACCATGTTCAGAATCATCCAGTTTATCTCTTGATGTCTCATTCATCAGATTCTGAAGAATGTCAGTCACGTCTGAGATTGCAATTGCATAACCCATACCTTCTACTTCAGTAGAAGCAAGTTTTGCAGAGTTGATACCAACAACCTCGCCTTCCATATTCAGAAGAGCACCGCCACTGTTACCAGGGTTGATAGCCGCATCTGTCTGGATCAGGTTTACACCGTCACTGCTGTCATCACTTCCATCTGTTACTGTGTTATTGTCAGAATCCATTCTGCGGTTCTTGGCACTTACGATACCGGTTGTAACAGACTGTCCATATCCAAGAGCATTACCGATTGCAACTACCTGCTCGCCTACCTTCAGATCATCAGAACTGCCAATATTCGCAATTGAAATGGCGTCCATTGTATCATCTTCAACATCATCCAGAGATACAGATACAACTGCAAGATCTCTCTCTTCATCAAATCCCTTTACGGATGCCTCCACTGCATTTCCATCTGTAAATGCAACTGACAATGTATCCGCACCTTCTACTACATGATAATTTGTAGCAATCAGAAGTTCATCATCATTCTTACCAACAATAATACCGGAACCACTGCCCTCTACTTCCTGTTCCTGCTGCTGTGGCGCATATCCATACATTCCATACATTCCGAAGTAATTCTGTACCTCCTGAACTGACTTGGTTGTAATAGATACAATAGATGGAAGTGCTTCTGATACGATTTCAGACACATCAAGGCTTCCTTTTGCTGTGCTACCTGTATCTTTGCCGGTATCTGATTTGGAATCACTGGCATCTGCATCCTTCTTCTCGGATTTTGCATATGTCAGGGTTGTCTCGTCCTTATTTGAAGCAGCTTCTACCGTTGTGGCTCCACTCCATCCTGCAAGTTTATTTACTCCCTCAAAGCTTCCTGCTGCCAGTCCTCCTGCAAGTACTGCACATAAGCTGAATGTAAGACCTTTCTTTGCAATCTTTCTGATTTTATCATTTCTGTTATCTTTGTTCATCATAATAAAGTCCCCCCATGAATCTATGTCATTTATCTATGTCATTTATTTATCTCTGTTTCCTTTTGATGCTTCTAAGTATAGGAATGATTTGTGTTCTTTGTGTGGGAAAAATGTGTTTAATTTGTGACAATTTTATACATTTCCAATATGACAGCAATTTTTAAAAACAGTCCTGTCTATCAGTTACATCACTTTCGATACATGGAGGAAATTTTTCCGGTACTATATCCCGGAACCAGTGATTTCCAGTTTCCAACCTGACTTTTTAGTACCTTTTCTGTATATTTCAGAGAATTGGAACTATCCATATTTTTAAAGACATTATACGCTGTTTTCTTTTTCCCATTGGCATCCTTCAATCCCATTGCCAATCCCTGAGCCACCTCATGGGCTTCATCTTTATAGCTTCTTATAATAAATGCATCAATCATTGGATTGCAGGCAGCCTTATAATAGGCCAGTGCAATTGCTGCCGCCTGATTTGCCTGTCCTCCATAAGTGGAAGAAAATCCCTGTTCCGAAAGAATGATCCTTGTATTGGAACCAAATCTGTTTTTCACATAATCTGTAAGTGTCTGGATATTACGCATAGTGATAAACGTGGTGGTGTTCGCATCACTGGTAAACATGGATGCATTTGCACCTGACCAGAACTGTGAATCTGAAAGCGGCTGATTATATGCATGATATGCCAGATTCCAGTTCACATCTTTCTGCATATCAGAAATCTTCGCCGCAAAGCTTTCCAGAGTTGATCTTGCACTATAGCAGATAGTGAAGGCATTTTTCTGATTCCAGCAATTATCCAGACAGATAAATACTTTGGAACTTCCCCGGCTGCTTTTCACTGCATTGTAAAGGCAGCGAAAAGCTTCACTGTACATGGAGATAAATTTTGAAAAACTGACATTCCCTACATAATAATATCCGCTTGCACTGTTTACTTCATTTCCCAGGATCCAGTTACTTATATAACAGTTATTTTTTCCAAACTTCTCTCCCAGATATGCAAACATTGCTTCCATAGTCTGTCTAGTTGTGCTGTTATCTGTGTTCCATCCATAATAAGCTGTTTCTGCATAAGGACTGTTTCCCGTAATAAAGCTCTGCGTACTGGCATTCCTGTCAATACTGATCTGTGCAGTCACCTGGATTCCCTTTGCATTACATTGCTGAACAAGATATACATATCCGTACAGACCATTAAAATGATATGTTTTCCCATTATATTTATATGTTTCCACACCACTGTCTTTTCGCATCAGGTCTGAAATATATAAATTAAAAAATACTGTTTTGGATTTTGTATCTGTCAGCTCGTTGATATCTGTAGCCTGAATTCCTTTTTTTGTCCCCGGAACAAAATATGCTGCTGTATTTGTACTGAGTTTCTCCGGATTGCTGACATAGCTTTTCGGACTGATCACACTATACGCAGATTTAGATTTTTTTATCCCTATGGCAAATTTTCCCTGTGCATATTCCGGATGTCCGGAAATGTTCAGCTTAAATGTGATCTTCCCTTTTGCCTTCTCCGGCTTCTTTACTTTACCCACCGTTTTTTTCACTTTACCGGAATTAGAATCTACATACACCAGATAGTAATAACCATCCGAACTTTTCACATAATTGGAAACAGTTGCGGATACAGTGATGGTATTCGCCTTTGTTCCTTTTACATAATCCAGTGATGCAGCTTTCGCTGAAGGACTGATTTCCTTTGTCCATTTTGCATATAAAGTAAGGGAACCTTCTGAACCCTTTTCAATCACGCTTATCTGATTTTTATACTTACTGTCTGTATACCATCCCACAAAATGATATCCGGAACGCGTCGGCTTTTTAAATTTAATCTCATCTTCTGAAGTATAAGTTTTAGGATTAGCAGTATTATTTTTTCCTTTATTAAGTTTATATGTGATTTTATATTCGGATGCTTTCTCCCAGATTGCATACAGGGTTATTGCTGTTGTATCTCCTGCTGCAATAGCCTTATCTGTAGATATATCCGGACTTGTTCCATCATTTTCTGTATCTGATATCTGCATTTCTGCCTTACCAGTCTTTTCTTCCCATGATGCGCTGTCCGTCTGTGCCACATCATTTTCTTCCTGCATCACATCTTTTTCTGGTTTTATTTCTTCTCCGGCTTCTGTCCTCTCACTGGTTTCCTGAGCCTGCTTTGCCATATCTGCTGTTTCAAGAAGTTTCTTAATAGAATCTCCCGGTTTATAAGTTTCACCGGTTCCATCTTCTTTCGTATTCCACTCTTTAAAAATGTAACCTGTCTTTCCCTTCAGTGCTTCCGGTACTTTAGCAGTATCCGCATCTGCATAGGGTATCACATATGTTTTTTCCAGTTTACCATCACTGTAAAGCAGAATGTTATAACCTTCCGCACTCTGTCCGGCATTTACTGAATCTTCTGTCTCCGACTGTTCCGGTTCCTGATCTTTTAACTCTCCTGTTCCAAACTCATCTCCACTGTTATTCTCATCAGATATTTTATTTCCTGACTCACTTCCTGTCTCATATCCGGCACCATCTTCAAAAACATCTGCTGCTGATTCAACACTTCCTGCCGAAAACTCTGAAGCCCACAATGTCTGCGGTATACAAGACGGAACTATCATAGATACCGCCAGTCCCATTGCTATAAACTTTTTCCATTTTTTCATATTCGTCTTCCTTTCTCTTTTTACATTTTACGGAATTGTTGTAACTATCCAGCATTCCATTTTCTTCATTTTCCTCCTGTCTTACAGTATAACATTTGAAAAATCCACAGACAACAAAAGACTGTCAAAATCAGGACACTAATATGTGATTTTCCTGATTTTAACAGTCTTTTATAAAATTTCCAAACTGCCTGTAACTACCCGGCAGTTTAACCAAATCAAGTAAGTCCCCTGCGGAGGTTGCGAAAAGCAATAAGTAGTGGATGGGGACTTGCTTGTATCAGGAGGAGTGCAAGCTCCTTCTGATAAACTGCGAAGCAGTTATTCGGTGTAGAGCTGCGTAGCGAAGCGGATGATTTTATCCGCTTGACTTTTGAAAATATGGAACCGTCACGATTATTTTACAGTTCCTATCTTATTTAACGGCCAGTAACGAACTGCTACTTCTGCCTCTATTGCATCTTCCTCTACAAACGGATTTTGCCAGTATCTGGAATCCATACTGTGGTTTCTGTTATCTCCTAACATGAAATAACATCCCTCCGGAACTGTATACGGTCCAAAGCTTCCTTCCGGTGTTTCCGGACAAAAGCTGTCATCCAGCGGTTCTTCGGAATCATTGATATACACTTTTCCATCTACAATGTTTACTGTTTCTCCCGGAAGACCAATTACTCGTTTTACAAAAAGCTGAGATGGATCATCCGGATATTTAAATATTACAATATCAAATCTCTCCGGATCATCTTTTATATATGCCAGACGATTTCCAAATACTCTGTCACCTGTCATAATTGTTTCTTCCATAGAACCTGACGGCACTCGTGCATTAATATATACAAAGTGTCCCAACAGAAACGCTATAACAAAGACTGCAATGATAATCTTTGCATAGTCCCACAACTCCCTCCACACAGACCTGCTTTTGTCTGACTGTTCTGTCTGGTTTTTTTCCTCATTTTCCATTTTTCGTCATACCTCCAGAAATTTATATCACAGCATCATTTGATGATATCAGGGGCAAAATACTTTTAAACCTAACCTCATTTACTGTTATCAGAATAATAACTATTTCGCAAATAACGCATTAAACATAGTTTATCACATCTGATAGTTATTCACCACTTAATTTTTTATAAAATTTTGTCACTATTTGATTCTTGGATAATCTTGTCGGCACATTATGTTTCACGTGAAACAAACATATTGTATTCCTGTAGTAATTCCACAATTTAACCGAATCAAGTAAGTCCCCTGCGGAGGTTGCGAAAAGCAATAAGCAGTGGGTGGGGACTTGCTTGTATCAGGAGGAGTGCAAGCTCCTTCTGATAAACTGCGAAGCAGTTATTCGATGTAGAGCTGCGTAACGAAGCGGATGATTTTATCCGCTTGACCCGAGTCAAGCAAATCTACTGCAGCACAATTATTCGGTGTAGAGCTGCGTAGCAAAATGGATGATTTTATCCGTTTGACCAAAAGTTTTTATAATATCAGGAAATGGGTACTATGTTTCACGTGAAACATAGTACCCATTTCTCACTGACAGATTATATTTCCTGCTGGTAATATTCCAGAAAATCTCTGATTTTGCCGGCTGCTTCTTTTAATACTTCTATTCTTGGTAAATAAACCACTCTGAAGTGATCCGGCTGATGCCAGTTAAATCCACCGCCATGTACAAGCAGAATCTTCTTCTCTTTTAATAAATCTAATGCAAATTTCTCATCATTTACGATATTAAATTTCTTTGTATCAATCTTAGGGAACATATAAAATGCAGCTTTCGGTTTCACAGCAGTAATTCCCGGAATATCTGTCAGCGCATTATAAATAAATTCTCTCTGCTCATAAATACGTCCACCAGGAACAATATAACTCTCCACACTCTGATGTCCGCCCAATGCAGTCTGAACAATTGACTGCGCCGGTACATTAGAACAAAGTCTCATATTAGAAAGCATCTTGATTCCTTCTATATAATCTTTTGCAACTGCCTTATTGCCACTGAGAATCATCCATCCGATTCTAAAGCCCGCGATCATATGTGATTTGGATAAACCGCTGAATGTTACACAGAATAAATCCGGAGCCATTGAAGCAATGGAAATATGTTCTGCTCCGTCCATTACAAGACGGTCATAGATTTCATCAGAGAAAATAATCAGATGATGTTCTCTGGCAATATCTACTATCTGTTGTAATACCTCTCTCGGATACAACGCACCAGTCGGATTATTCGGATTTATAATAACGATTGCTTTTGTTCTGCTGGTAATTTTCTTTCTGATATCATCCATATCTGGATACCATTCTGCCTGCTCATCACAAATATAATGTACTGCTTTTCCACCAGCTAAAGTTGCACATGCAGTCCACAACGGATAATCCGGAGATGGAATCAAAATCTCATCTCCATTATCCAACAGAGCTGACATACAGAGATTAATCAGTTCACTGACACCGTTTCCTGTATAAATATCCTCAATTGATACATTAGGGAGCTTTTTCAACTGTGCATACTGCATGATTGCTTTTCTGGCAGAAAACAAACCTTTTGCAGGAGAATATCCCTCACACTCTGTCAGCTGCTGTCTCATATCATAAATCACTTCGTCCGGTGTTCTGAATCCAAATGGTGCCGGATTTCCGATATTCAGTTTCAAAACCTGAGTTCCTGCGTTTTCCATACGTGCAGCTTCTTCTACAACCGGTCCTCTTACATCATATAATACGTTATTTAATTTAGATGATTTTTTAAATTCACGAACCTGTACTTCCTCAACTGTCTCCCTGGTATTTTCTTTCATATTATTATAATTGTAATCAAATTTCATATTTTCCATTTGAATTCCTGCCTCATTTGTCTCTTTCTTTAAAGTGTCTACAGATACATCGGTTCCTTTCAGCCATTCAGTTTCTACTCCTAATGTTGTCGCCAGAAAATTAAGAATTTCTGATCTGGGAGTTGTTTTTCCACTCAGATACTGGCTCACATGACTCTTTCCAAGTTTCACGCCCTTCTCTGCCGCCTTTTTTACAAGGTCGATCTGCTTCATATTCTTCTGTTCCATTGCTTTTTTTAATCGTTCAGCAAATATATTATTCATAAATACTATCTCCGTTCTCTGTAAAAACAAATTACATTGTTATAATCAATGGTTATTGTTATATTTCTTAATTCTTTCGCATATATGTTATAGAAAGAACAGATATATTATATTGTTTATACGGGAATCAAAATACATTCAGACATACAAACATTAATTAAGTTCAAATGTATTTCTTTCAGCATCATACGCGAATATATGTTCTGTTCATTTTTAAATCCCGCATTTTATCAGCTTTTTCAAGTTTTTTCTTTGCTATTATACTATAATTGAACTAATAATTCAACGGTAAATTTTATTATTTTCAATTTCATCAGCAATGTTCAACTTTTAGTTTATTTTGCAGTTCATTATTAATTGAACCATATTGAACATGTTAATTGCTTTTATTACGCTGGTTCAATTAGTTTAATTTATATTTTGAACTATGCATTGAACCAGAATTTAACTTTTCTTATTTCAGTTCAATATATGTTCAATTTAAGTTTTGATGTTTTTGAAATTCCTTTTATTTATGCGGATTTCTCGTCATTTCGCAGATTCTGTTTGTTCAATTTTAAGTTCAAAAAGCACATGTTTTCGTCGGAGATCAGACTCACACTGGACAATTCTGTCTGAGAAACTTTTTCTATGCAATCAAATTTACAGGCTTTTCCACGCCTTTTCTTTCCTTATTATCCCATTATCCCGTCAGATAATTTATTATGTGATATGAAACATATCATAGTGTCGTTCTCTGACAAAAAATAAGTCCACTGCTTACTCCTTTTATAAATAATGCAGTGGACTTATCCGTTAATTTTATTCTTTTGTTATTCTGTAGTTTCGTTGCTCATCTGTACAATTTATATCGCATTGATTTTATTGTACGTTTTATTTCTCTGGATTTACAATTTTACCAGCAATTGCACACGTTGCTGCTGTTTTTGGTGATGCAAGGTAAATCTCTACCTTAGATGTTCCCATTCGACCAAGGAAATTTCTGTTATTTGTAGCTACTACACGTTCACCGTCGGTAAGGATACCTCCTGCACGTCCACAGCACAATCCACATCCGGGATGTGTGATCATTGCACCTGCTTCTGCCAGAGTATCCATAATTCCCTCTGCAATTGCCTGACAGTATATTTTACGGCTTGCAGGAGTTACAATCAATTTAACGTAATCTGCTACCTTTTTGCCCTTTAACACCTCCGCTGCAGCTCTGAGATCCTCCAGACGGCCATTTGTACAGGAACCGATAAATACCTGATCTATTTCTGTTCCTTCAAGTTCACTTACATTTTTAATCTTATCTACCTGAGACGGACATGCCATAACCGGTACAAAATCCTCTGCGCGATAAGTGATTGTTTTCATATAGGTTGCATCTTCATCTCCTGTAAGGCTCTTCTGGAACTCATTCAACTCTATGTCACAATATTCTGCAGTTTTTTCATCCGGTGTAAACAGCGCACATTTTGCCCCTGCCTCAATCGCCATATTTGCCATAGTCATACGGCTTGCTACTGTCATATTCTTTACTGTACTGCCGGTAAATTCAAGTGCTCTGTATGTAGCTCCATCAGCTCCCAGATCACCAATCAGACGCAGGATGATATCTTTGGACATAACATTTTCCGGAAGTTCTCCCTCGATCACAACCTTAATTGTCTCAGGAACTTTGATCCACATAGTTCCTGTTCCCAGAATACTTGCCATCTCTGTATATCCGATACCGGAAGAGAAAGCGCCTACACATCCGTAGGTAGTGGTATGGCTGTCTGTACCAAATACAATATTTCCCGGTTTTACATAACCTGCCTCTGTCATTAACTGGTGGCAGATTCCATCACTTCTGTGAACATTTTTCATGCCATATTTCCTGGCAAAAGCATCTCCCGCATGGAAATGTCTGGTATCATCTAACTGACTTGCAGGAACCAGATGGTCATATATGAGTACTGCTTTATCTGGATCCCAGAGCTTCGTAAAGCCCATTTCTTCAAACTTTTCTGCTACAAATGGAATAAATATATCATGAATCATAACCCTGTCTACATTGACCGTTACAATGTCTCCAGGCTTTACTGTTTTTCCAACATTGTTTCTTATAATTTTCTCAATAACTGTCTCGCCCATTTTCCTCTCCTTTCCAAATCAATCCAGCCCATTCAGTTTGCGCATGGCTTTTACAAGTCCGCCAGCCTGAATAATGCTCATCAGATTTTCCGGAAGAGAAGCAATCGGGTACTGTTTTCCATTGTAATCTACATGTTCATTCATTACCACAGTGACTTCATCACCTTCTTTGATATCATCATGAAGATCTGGCTGCTCGATCAGTAACAGACCATTATTAATAGAATTTCTGAAGAAAATTCTCGCAAAAGATTTGGCAATTACACACTGAATTCCCAGTGCTTTGATAATTTCCGGTGCCTGTTCTCTGGAAGAACCACATCCAAAGTTCTTTCCTGCAACAATAATATCGCCTTTCTGAATCTGTCCTGCCAGTTCCGGACGCAGAGGACTGAATCCGTACTGTTTCATATCGTCGATTGTTTTCAGTGCGAGATATTCTGTTGGAATAATAATATCTGTATCAATGTCATCATCCAGAACCCACACTTTTCCTGTGAATTTTTCCATAATCTTACCTCTTATCTTCTATCTTCACTTGTAACTGTTCAGTACTTTCACAGTCACAAGTTAAAATTCATTCAAACGAATTGTGAATATCCGCTTTGCTACGCGACTCTATACCATACCGAATAACTACTCCGCAGTTTATCAGGATGAGCTTGCTCTCCTCCTGATACAAACAAATCTCCCCCTGCTGTCTATTGCTTTTCGCGACCTTCGCAGGAAATTTACTTGATTCGGTTAAATGTTTCACGTGAAACATTTATAATTAGCATCACACCTCACTTGCCAGCGCAATCTTTCCTGTAATGGCAGATGCTGTAACAGTAGCTGCTGATCCCAGATATACTTTGGAGCTTGGGTGTCCTGCACGACCTTTGAAATTACGTGTTCCTGTACTGATCAGAACTTCGTTCTCACCGATCACACCCTGACAGCTTCCCCAACATACACTGCAGTTCGGATTCATAACAATGGCTCCAGCCTCCATAAACGTGTCAATAAGCCCCTCTTTTAATGCCTGGCGGTAAATAGTCTGGCTTGCAGGCACAACGAGAAATCTGACGCCCTCAGCAACCTTCTTGCCCTTGATGATTTCTGCACCGACACGCAGATCTTCAATACGTCCGTTGTTACAGGATCCCAGAAATGCTTCATTGATTTCAATTCCGCGGGCTTCTTCTGCAGGCACAACATTGTCTACAAAATCAGGTTTCGCAACTACAGGACGGACTTTTGATAAATCAAATGTATATTCTCTCGCATAAACAGCATCCGGATCACTGTGATATACAGCCTTTGGCTCACGTCCATGTTCTTTCAGATATTCAATAGCTTTCTCATCTGCTTCAAAGATACCTGTCTTTGCACCGGCTTCTACTGCCATGTTGCAAAGCGCCATACGATCACTGATACTGAGTGTTTTCGCACCCTCGCCTGTAAATTCCATTGCCTGATAGTTACATCCATTTGCTCCGATTTCCCCAATGATTGTAAGAATCAGATCTCTTGCGTAAACTCCTTCCGGAAGTTTACCTGTCAGATTAAATTTTACGCTCTCAGGAACCAGTACCCATGAAGTACCTGTTACCATACCATAAAGGAAATCTGTACATCCTACGCCTGTTCCAAATGCACCTAATGCACCGTATGAACAGGTATGGCTGTCTGCACCAAAGATCAGTTCACCCGGACGGACATAATTCTCGATCATAACCTGATGGCAGACACCTTTTCCTTCCCAGAAATCAATGTTATGTTCTTTTGCAAAATCTCGCATCTTCTTCTGAGATGCTGCTGTTTTCGGGCTGTCAGATGGTACATTATGATCCACGATAAACACCAGCTTGCTTGTATCTGCAATGTGCGGATTTTTCAATTTATTGTTATACATATCAACCGTAAGATGTGTGGTTCCATCATTACTCATGAGACGATCGAGTTTAACTGTATGGATATCTCCCGGTTTTACGCTGTCAACACCTGCTGCCGCAGCAATAATCTTTTCTGCAATTGTCATTCCCATTTTACTTCTCCTCCTTGTTCAGAGATGCGATCAGACCACCCTGATTCAAAATATTCTGCATATATTCCGGAAGCTTTGTACAGGAATATGTTTTTCCGTTAGCTTCAACTGTTCCCTCTGACATATGAAGAACCATCTTATCTCCGGTATTTACTTCGTCCGGAAGATCTTTGCAGACAATTACCGGCAAACCAATATTAATAGAGTTTCTGTAAAAGATTCGAGCAAAAGATTTTGCTACAACTGCCTGTACTCCCAACGCTTTCAGAACACCAGGCGCTTGCTCTCTGGAAGAACCACATCCAAAGTTTTCTCCACCTACCACGAAATCTCCCGGTTTTACTTTCTTTGAAAAATCCGGATCCAGAGATTCAAATGCATGACCTTTCATCTCATCCAGATTAGGAAGTAACAGATACTGTGATGCTATGATCTGGTCTGTATCCAGGTCATTATGAAATTTAAAAATTGTTCCTGTTTCCATAAAAACTGTTTCCTTTCTGTATCATTTTATCTTTTTACAATTTATCACTTGTCTCTCTTTAACGATTTAGTCAGATAAATTCTTTTCCTATTTTAGCACAAAAGACAGGAGATTGAAAACGCCTGTTTTCAATATTCCTGTCTTTTTTTACAATCGTTATTACATTAACTCTTTTAAAACAGAATGTCCAATTGTTCCCTCAGGCATTGGCACTCCAAAATTCTCCGCCACAGAAGCACCGATCACAGCAAAAGTATCTTCGTCTTTTATCGCACCGCCATTTTTCATTCTCTTTGAGTAAGCAATGAATGGTACATATTCTCTTGTATGGTCAGTTCCTGTATAAGTCGGATCATTTCCATGATCTGCAGTGAGAATAAGCAGATCATTCTCTCTCATTTCTTCTAACAACACACCCAGATTTTTGTCAAATTTCTCAATCTCTTTTCCGTAACCTTCCACATTTCTTCTGTGTCCCCATAATGCATCAAAATCTACAAGATTAACAAAACATAACCCTCTGAAATCTCTCTTGCAGATTTCAATTGTCTGCTCCATTCCATGTACAGAGCTGTCTGAATGATGAGTTTCTGTAATGCCTTCTCCGCAAAAAATATCATGAATCTTTCCAACACCGATCACATCAAATCCATGATCTTTCAACACGTTTAACGTGGTAAGTCCGGTGGGTTTCAATGCATAATCATGACGGTTACTGGTACGTTTAAATTCACCTTTTTTCTTACCAATGTACGGTCTTGCAATAACTCTGCCAACTCTCCATTCATCCTTCATGGTAATTTCTCTTGCAATTTCACAGCAGCGGTACAGATTCTGAAGATCAAAAGTTTCTTCATTTCCGCAGATCTGAAGGACAGAATCTGCTGAAGTATAAACAATCATTGCACCCGTCTGAATCTCCTCTTCGCCCAGTTCCTCAATAATCTCCGTTCCGCTTGCGCTCTTGTTTCCTATCACTCTTTTTCCGCATCTTTTCTCCAGTTCTGCGATCAGTTCCGGCGGGAATCCTGTTTCTGTAAAGGTTTTAAATGGTTTTTCTGTTTTGATTCCCATCATCTCCCAGTGTCCGGTCATGGTATCTTTTCCATTGCTAGCTTCACCCAGATGCGTATATCGCCCCTTGGGATTCTCAACACCCGCCATTTTTCCTGCCGGATGAAGATTCAGCATTCCCAGTTTTCTAAGATTTGGAATCTCCAGAGAACCCATTTTCTCAAGAATATGTCCAAAAGTATCCACTCCGATATCACCAAATTTTGCTGAATCCGGCATTGCCCCGATTCCCAGAGAATCAAGTACAATTACAAAAATTCTGTCGTAATTTTTCATTTATGTTTACTCCTTCTCTTATATTTTATTAATCGCTGACCTTTTCCTGTTCCCTTTTATTCGTCATTCACTTTTTTTACTTTTCGCAATTAAAAATCACTTGCAATGATGGGCGTTTACCTTATATTTCTCGGGAATTTATCAGATTTCGTAGTCCAAATCCCAGCGGTAGCAAATCCTTCAGTGTGTAGATATCATAATGCTCTTTATCTATTGCCAGAATAATCCGAAATGTCTCCGGATCACAGAACTCCATCATTACCTGACGGCAGACACCACAGGGAGCTGTATACTCTGTCAGGATTCCATCTTTTCCACCCACAATACAAATTGTGTCAAACTCCCTGACGCCTTCGCTCACCGCTTTAAAAATCGCGGTTCGTTCCGCACAGTTCGTAGGTGTATATGCTGCATTTTCAATGTTACACCCTGTATAAATCTGTCCGTTTTTTGTAAGTAATGATGCACCAACCTTAAAATTTGAATAGGGTGTATAAGAAAATTTAAGCTGTTCCATTGCAGTCTCAATCAGTTTGCTGATCATTGACTTTTCCAGATTCTGCATTCTCTGTCGCCTCCGTCCTTACAGAACTTGTCCCTGATCTTCTTTAATCATTCTGCGTATTGCCTCTACAGCTACCCGGATTGCCATGTCTGTGTCATGTACAACTGGATTCTCAAGACCCAGCTTCTCTCTCTCCTGATTTGCCAATACCAACAGACAGGAACCCATCCTCGCCCTGAGTTTACCGGCTACGATGAAAAGTGCCGCGGATTCCATTTCAGAAGCAAGACATCCCATTCGTTTCCAGGCTTCCCATTTATTGATCAACTCATAACCTGCCGGCATTGCTTCCGGCTCATGCTGTCCATAGAAAGAATCTTTAGACTGTACCACACCTGTATGATATACAAATCCCTTCTCCTTCGCAGCTTCAACAAGAGCATTGGTCACATCCAGATTTGCCACTGCCGGATATTCAATTGGCGCATATTCTCTGCTTGTTCCTTCCATACGTACTGCTGCTGTCGCAATTACAATGTCTCCACTTTTTATTTCCGTCTGCATTCCACCACAGGTTCCGATTCTGACAAAAGTATCCGCTCCGCAGCGATACAGCTCTTCCATTGCAATGGACGCTGATGGGCCACCAATACCGGTTGACGTTACACTGACCTTCACTCCATCCAGTGTTCCTGTATAAGTGATATATTCCCTGTTATCTGCGATCAGCACAGAATTATCAAAATACTGTGCAATCTTTACACATCTTTTCGGATCTCCCGGAAGGATCACATAACGGCCCACTTCATCTTTTGCCACTTGAATATGATACTGTCTGTTTACATCTTCTGAGTAATTTTTCATAATCATCCCATCCTTTTCGTTTTCACGTGAAACATCGTTTGCCACTGTTTAACAATCCTCTTAATTAATGCATTTAAGACAGTTCAACAGGATTTCATGTTCTGATGAGCTGAATCAATATACATTATTTACAAGAATTACTATAGTATCTTCCTTTTATTATGATTATAAATCATATACCTGTATGAGAAAAGTTCTTTTTTAGACCTGAATCCAATTTCCGTCCATCTGCAAATATCTTCCTTGTTAATTTACGGTTATAAAAAAACTGAGGTCGTCGCTCCACGATAAGGAACTCTGACCTCAATGGATTTGTGGCTGTTTTATAAGTTAACTCTCGAGAGGTAATTAATTCTCATATTATTAACTACATATCTTGAATAAACCGCATAAATAAGCCATTCTTTTGAATCGAGAGTTAATTTTACAGAAAGTTAAGAAGAGTATTTCCATCCGCATCCTGCTCTATCTTTGGATACAGCGCAACTTCAACTGTATTGGCACCAAGCCCTGCAAGAGCTACCAGTGCACGATAAGCATATTCTGTATTGAAATCTCCGATCGGTTCACCAAAATAGTCCCACTGACCAAGCTTTTTTGAGAATTTCTGGTCCTCTTTGATAAGCTTTAGCTGAATTTCTGTCAGCATTGTCTTCCAGTTTTCTGCAACATCACCGGTAAGAACAGAAGTGTCAAATTCCATACCAGGACCTATATTCACAGCTGCTATTTTTTCAAGCATTTCCTTATCCGCAGCTGCCGGAGAATTCTTTACCATCAACTCATTAGCCTTATTAAAAAATGTGATCGGATCCACATTAGGAGTCACCACAGTCCTGAATTGTGCTTCCGCCCCAAAGCTTTATGGGTGAACCTCACATGACTGAAGTCACATGCTTCCAGACGCTTTAGGCGTCCGACTGAATATCGGCGGATACGCCTGTAACTTAGGTACGCAGTTATGCGCATTTCCCATGCCAGATATGGCAGGTTCCCACATTACAGGTAG
>NZ_JAJDML010000047.1:0-29217 GCF_020594215.1 Blautia sp. DFI.1.216 | reverse complement strand
CAATCTGGAATGAATTTTGGCTACGTTACTGTGAACGGAGTGAACAGTAACGATTATTGTGAATTCTTTATGAATAAACTTGTTTTTAAATGTGCAAAGTGTTACAATATTTTGGAAAATGGTGTAACTATTCAGCAGTCACTGTGAAATCGCTGAACAGTTATAGAATGATTATGAACTGCACAAAAAGGAGACATTCCATTGTCTGATAATAAATCAAAAAAAATGCCGGGAATCCTGGCAAGGCTTCGCATGGTCGTGGGGCTGAATATCGGAACGATCATGTTTGGCATCTTATTCATATATATGGCATTCAGTGCCATATTATATTTTACAACTACTCATATTGAGTCCTATCAGGTTACATCAGGACCTTTATCCCGCAACGAAACATATACCGGTCTTGCCATACGTGAAGAAAGTTTATGCAAGGCAGATTCATCAGGCTATATTACTTATTATGCAAGGGAGGGCAGTAAGATCAATGCTTCCGGAGCGGTGTACGGACTTAGTGATACAAAAACAGCTTCTGCTCCGGCATCTCTTGCCCCGGAAGAACTTTCAAAGGTACGGACTGATATGATGAGTTTTTCCAAAGGATTCAGTTCAAGTAAATTTAACAGCACCTACAGCTTTAAATATGAACTGAAGGGAAATATCCTTCAATATGCAGAGTCTGGCAATACCTCATCTGCTCCTCTTACTTCAGATGAGGACGGTGAAGGAAATGACAGTGGTGACAATGACAAAACAGCAGATATTTATCCCGGAAATCAAACTATCTGCCAGTCCCAATCTGATGGCATCGTTTTATATTCCATGGATAATTATGAAGGAAAAACAGTAGATGCTGTAAAGGCAGAAGATTTCGATCAGAATTCTTACCATGAAACAGATTTGAAAACTTCCGACAAGGTAAAAGCAGGAGATGATATTTATACCATTATCACAGATGAACGCTGGAGCCTTCTGATTCCTTTGAGCGACAGACAGGTTGAAAAACTGAAAGACCGTTCTACAATACGTGTCAAATTTTTAAAAGACGATATGACACAAAACGGAGATTTTTCCATTATTACCATAGACGGTGACAAATATGGACAGATTGACTTCAATAAAGGTCTGATTCGTTATGCATCTGACCGTTTTTTGGACATTGAACTTGTAACCAACACAGTTGTAGGTCTGAAAATCCCTCTTACCTCTATTGTAACCAAGGATTTTTATGTGATTCCATCCAGAATGTCCACTACACAGGATAATCAGACAGGTTTTACCCTTTATGAGGGGAAAAATAAAACAACATTTAAAAATGTGAGCATTTACGCAAGCATTGATGATTCATCTGTCTCCAAACTGGCAGTGGACCAAGCAGAACAACCTCAGATTTATTATGTTGACAAGAGTTCATTTAAGGAAGGGGATGCCCTGATCAATACGGATACCGGTGAAAAATATGTGATCGGAGAGACAGATACCCTGGAGGGAGTGTACTGTATTAATAAAGGCTATGCGGTTTTTCGCCGTATTGAAATACTTGATGAGAACGAAGAATATGCTATTGTATCTAAAAACACCACCTACGGTCTTTCCAGATATGATCACATTGTTCGAAACGCTGATCAAGTAAAGGAAGAAGACATTTTATACTAATTAAGGAGGCTTAATATGTTAGCTGATAAACTAAACCTTGTGAAAAAGAATATTGAAGAGGCCTGCGATACTGCAGGGCGTTCTCCCCAAGAGGTAACTCTTATTGCGGTCAGTAAGACCAAACCGGTGGAAATGCTGAAAGAAGCATATGATGCGGGTGCAAGAGTGTTTGGGGAGAATAAGGTTCAGGAGATCGTAAATAAATACGATCAGATGCCATCAGATGTACAGTGGCACATGATCGGACATTTACAGAGAAATAAAGTGAAATATATTATTGATAAAGTATCTATGATACACTCTGTAGATTCTGTCCGCCTGGCAGAGGCCATCGAAAAAGAGGCAGCAAAAAAAGATATCTGCATGCCGGTTCTGATCGAAGTAAATGTAGCAGGAGAGGAAAGTAAGTTTGGCCTTTCAGTCGAAGAGGTATTACCATTTCTGGAAGAAATTTCTTCTTATGAGCATCTTCAGGTAAAAGGACTTATGACAATTGCACCATTTGTAGCAAATCCTGAAGAAAACAGAGAAGTTTTTCAAAAATTAAAGAAATTAAGTGTTGACATTGCGGCCAAAAACATTAATAATGTTAATATGAGCGTCCTGAGTATGGGAATGACAAATGATTATCAGGTCGCAGTTGAGGAAGGGGCCACTATGGTGCGCGTGGGAACGGGTATCTTTGGCGAAAGAGATTACTCAATAAAAGAAGATTAAAATAAGATTGGAGATTAAAATGGGCGTTTTAGATAAATTTTTAGATGCCATCAAATTAAACGATGATTACGATGATGATGGATTCTTAGATGATGATCTGTTAGATGAGGAAGAAGATGATGACTTTCTCGATGACGATTTCGATGAGAAACCAAAGAAGAAATTTTTTGATAAATTCTCTAAGAAAAAAGAATCCGACGATAATGATGACTTCGATGATGTAGAAGAGAAAACAGTAAAGACAGTTCCTAAACAGGCATCTGCTCCAAAACAGACCGTTTCAGCTCCGTCTAAGGTTACGGTCAAACAGGAACGCGCCGAACGCCAGACACGTCCTGCAGCATCTTCCAAGATTACTCCAATGAGAAGCAGCCGCAAATCAAATCAGGGCCCAAATATGGAAGTCTGTGTGATCAAACCTTCTTCTATGGAAGATACGCGTGAGATTGCTGACACTTTAGTAGATAATTCTACTGTTATTTTGAATCTGGAGGGAATTGATGTGGAACTGGCACAGAGGATCATCGATTTCACGTCCGGTGCATGCTATTCTTTAGGCGGCAGCCTTCAGAAAGTATCCAGCTATATCTTTGTACTTGGACCGTACAATGTAGATATTACCGGTGACCTTCAGAATATTCTGGGAGGCTCTGCTCCGTCTGTAAGAGCAGGATATTGATCCAGGATGGAAAAAGACGAATTTTTTCTTAAGAGAATCCGGGAATTGGCAAATCTCTCCTGGCAGAGAGATATCGTTACATTTTCGGATTTTCTTAATTTAAATGAACAGAATATAGTCAGTAGCCTGAAACATCAGTTTCCCCAGATTGTTATGGAGACGTCCGGAGGCTATGAGAATGCGGAGCGTCAGATGGTTGCATTTCATCCTGATGCTCTTGCTTTTACATGGGAATATCCCATCGACTGTCTGAGGATTGAACCAAAGGCTCTTAAATTCTCTGAAGAGCTTTCTCATCGTGATTATCTCGGTGCACTTCTCAATCTTGGAGTAGACAGAAGTGTGATCGGTGATATTGTTGTTCAGAAAAAAGCTGCCTGGTTTTTCTGCCAGAACAAAATGACGGAATTCTTTCTTGAAAATCTGTGCCGGGTCCGTCATACCAATATTCTGATCACAAAAGTGGAGGATTCTGATGAATTTCCACGCCCTGTCCTTGAATCTGTCAGCGGTACCTGCGCTTCGGTACGTCTGGATTCATTGATCTCGCTTGCTTTTAAGACATCCAGAAGCAGTATGGTATCTTATATTGAAGGCGGGCAGGTTTTTGTCAACGGAAAACTGATCACCAGCAACGGATATGAGCCGAAAGATGGTGACATTATATCTGTACGTGGGAAAGGACGGTTCATTTTTGACGGTGTTTCTCACCAGACAAAAAAAGGACGCTGCAGTGTGCGTATTATGCGCTATGTATAAATTTTGTAATAAAAGGAGAACAGGAAAATGGCAGAACAGAAATTACTTGTAAAACGGGAAGGAGATTTCCATTATCCTATTTATTTTAAAAATGACTTTCAGGATCTTGCCGGTGCGATTAGAGAAGAAGGACTTGAAAACCGGAAAATCTGTATTGTGACAGACAGTCATGTTGCACCTCTTTATCATGAGGCAGTTAAATCAGCTCTTCAGGAAATTTCCTCTGAAATATTCTCTTTTGTATTTGAAGCTGGTGAAAAGAACAAAAACCTGAATACAGTACAGGAATTATATAAAACTTTGATTGAGAATGAAATGGACAGAAAAGGTCTGCTGGTTGCGCTGGGCGGCGGTGTTGTAGGTGATCTGACAGGTTTCGGAGCTTCCACTTACCTGAGAGGGATTGATTTTATCCAGGTTCCTACTACGCTTCTGGCACAGGTTGACAGCAGCGTAGGAGGTAAAACAGGTGTTGACTTCCTTCAGTACAAAAACATGGTAGGAGCTTTCCATCAGCCCCGCCTTGTATATATGAATATGAGTACCCTGCAGTCTCTTCCGAATCGGGAATTCACCTGTGGAATGGGTGAAATTCTTAAGACAGGACTGATCTGCGATGAAGAGTTCTTCCGTTTTGTATGTAAGAATCAGCCTGAGATCAGTAAATTGGATCTGAGTATGCTTTCCAGAATGATCCGCAGATGCTGCGAGATCAAGGCAGGTGTGGTAGAGCGTGATCCGAAGGAGCAGGGAGAACGTGCACTTTTAAATCTTGGTCACACAGTCGGACATGCAGTCGAAAAAATGAAAAACTTTCAGCTGCTTCATGGACAGTGTGTTGGAGTCGGTCTGATCGCTGCCGCTTATCTTTCCATGCAGAGAGGATTATTAACAGAAGAAGAATACGAAGAGATCAGAAAAGGGTGCCATTCTTATAATCTTCCTCTTTCTGTTGATTCACTGAATGCCGGGGATGTCCTGGCAGCAACAAAAAAAGACAAAAAAATGGAAGCCGGTCATATTAAATTTATCCTTATGGACGGGATCGGTAAAAGTTTTATAGACAAAACTGTCACAGATGAGGAACTGCTCCAGGCAATCCGGGAGATTCTGATATGACAGCTGTTTCCTCCGTATCTTCATGTATGCACTGGATTAGAGGCTGTATTATTATCCTTTTGCTGACAATCCTGGATCAGGGAAGTAAATCTCTTGTTCTGGCGCAACTGAAAGATCAGCCTGATATCTCTCTCATTCCAGGAGTTCTTCAATTACGGTATCTCGAAAATCGTGGAATGGCCTTTGGATTGTTTGAAGGTAAAATTCCGGTGTTTGTGATTTTGTGCCTTTTGTTTTTTGGTGTATTTATCTATGTATATGCCAGAATCCCGAAAAACAGATATTATCTGCCGCTGTCAGTAACTGCACTGGTAATGGTTTCCGGTGCTCTTGGAAATTTTATTGACAGAGTATGCAGAGGCTATGTTGTGGATTTTATCTATTTTTCACTGATTGATTTTCCGGTATTTAATATAGCTGATATGTATGTGGTATGCAGTGGCATATTACTTGTTATGCTGGTGTGTTTCAGATACAAAAATGATGAAGATTATGACTTCTTAAGAATAAAAAAGGATTAGTATTATGGAAATTCTTAATTATCAGGTTTCTGACGGTCAGTCCGGTATCCGGATTGACCGCTATCTTTCAGAAATGAACGAAGAACTGTCACGTTCTTATATTCAAAAGCTGCTTAAAGAGCAGAAAATAACCGTCAATGGTTCTGCTGTAAAAGCCAACTACAAAGTTCAGGAAGGAGATGAAATCTCCGTAGCAGTTCCTGACATAAAAGAGCCGGATATACTTCCGGAAGATATCCCTCTGGATATTCTTTATGAAGATGATGATGTACTTATTGTAAATAAACCAAAGGGGATGGTGGTTCATCCCAGTGCCGGACATACTTCCGGAACATTGGTAAATGCTATTATGTTTCACTGTAAGGACAATCTGTCGGGGATCAATGGTGTTCTGCGTCCTGGTATTGTCCACAGAATCGATAAGGATACCACAGGTGCACTTCTTGTATGCAAGAATGATAATGCACACCGCAATCTGGCAGAACAGTTAAAAGAGCATTCTATCAGGCGTAGATACCGGGCAATCGTGGCAGGAGTACTGAAAGAAGACGAAGGGACGATCGAAGGTCCCATCGGGCGCCATCCGATTGACCGCAAAAAGATGGCTGTCAACTATAAAAACGGCAAGGATGCTGTCACACATTATAAAGTTCTGGAACGTTTCAAAAATGCCACTTATGTGGAATGCCGTCTGGAAACAGGCAGAACGCATCAGATTCGTGTGCATATGACAAGTATCGGTCATCCACTTCTGGGTGATGAAGTGTACGGTTCCGGTAAGAATCCTTATCATCTGCAGGGACAGACGCTTCATGCAATGATTCTTGGCTTTGTTCATCCATCAACGGGCGAATATATGGAGTTTACAGCTCCTTTACCTGAATATTTCGTTAAATTATTAGAAAAATTACGAAAGTAGTTTGCATTTTTTGGGAAATATTGTATAATATGTCTATCGAATATGTAACAGAAGGGAGTGCAGACTATGAATAGTACGAGTTCAATTATTACAATTGGTCGTGAGTACGGCAGTGGAGGAAGACAGATAGGTCAGGAAGTTGCCAAATATTTTGGTATTAAATGTTATGATAAAGAACTTCTCGAACATGCAGCAAATGAAAGCGGTATCTGCAAAGAACTTTTTGAGAATCATGATGAAAGACCAACTAACAGCTTTTTATATTCTCTGGTTATGGATACCTACTCATTTGGTTATTCTTCTTCAGGATTTACAGATATGCCTATGAACCACAAAGTATTTCTTGCACAGTTTGACGCAATCAAGAAACTGGCCTCCGAAGGTCCATGCGTTATGGTCGGAAGATGTGCAGATTATGCGTTGTCAGAGTATAAAGACTGTTTCAGTGTATTTGTACATGCAGATACAGACTGGAGGATTAACCGTCTTTCACAGAAACATAATAAAACTGCAAAAGAAGCAAAAGACATGATCAATAAGACAGACAAGAGCCGTTCCAGTTACTATAATTACTACACCAATAAGAAATGGGGTGCTGCTTCAAGCTACAATCTCTGCGTAGACAGCAGCAAACTTGGAATTGATGGTGCAGCAAAAGCAATCATTCAGGCAATTGAGATTTTTGATTCCATAAAAAATAAATAGGATTATCTTTTTACAGATACTTTACCACATCCTTGGTAAAGTATCTGTTTTTTGGATGAATTTATAACAGTCTTTTCAATTCATTCCAGATTGCCTGCGGCAATGGAATTTTGGCTTGTATGCCTCGGGATAGTGGTGTATGAACAGTAACAAGACTGCTATAATTTTTTTTAATATATATTAAATTTTCATGACATTTGTCAAAATATATGCTATAATCATACCATGTTAAAAAGGAGGACATTATGAAATTTCGTTGGGACAACCGATATTTACACTGGGGTGTAACCGCTTTTCTGGTAATTGCCGCCAGTATGCTGTTTTATTATGGCATATTTCACATGAAAACCCTGATCGTGGGAATCAAAACTTTTCTGGGAATTATGGCGCCTATTATCTATGGTGTAATCCTTGCTTATATTCTCAGTCCGCTGATCAATCTCTTTGAGCAGAAGCTGATCTATCCGCAGCTGGAAAAGCATAATATTAAGTTACAGAAAAAAGGAAAACGGGCTATTCGATGGGGATGTGTCCTTTTTTCCATGTTCCTGTTCTGGATTATCATTTACGCATTACTGATGATGGTGCTTCCTCAGTTGATCCGAAGTATCATGAGTATTATTTACAGTTTTCCGTACTATATAAAAGTTATTGAAAAGTGGCTCAATTCATTTGTTGAGCATGGATGGAAACTGAATCCTGAAATGCTCGATATGATCAACCAGTACTCTGCAAAAGCACAGGAATATCTTACTACCGATATTCTTCCGCAGATGCAGGATATGCTCAAAAATGTTTCAGCAGGTATTTTTGATATCCTGATCTTTATGAAGAATTTTCTGATCGGTGCCATTGTAGCTTTGTATGTACTTGCAGACAAAGAGAAATTTGTTGCCAAAAGCAAAATGATGGTATATGCTATATTGCCTCATAAATGGGCAAATATGCTTATACGCGTTATGCGTTTTACAGACAAGACTTTTGGTGGTTTCATATACGGAAAACTTCTGGATTCTGCTATTATTGGAATTTTGTGTTATTTTGGAATGTTGCTTTTGGATTTGCCGTATCCAATTCTTATCAGTGTAATTATCGGTGTGACAAATGTCATTCCGTTTTTTGGTCCTTACATCGGAGCCATTCCATGTATTTTGCTTATTTTAGTAGTAGATCCCATAAAAGGTCTGTATTTTGCAATTTTTATCCTGCTTCTTCAGCAGTTTGATGGAAATATCCTTGGTCCGAAAATTCTCGGAGACTCTACCGGACTTTCCAGTTTTATGGTTATTGTTGCCATCATGATCGGGGGCGGTCTCTTTGGGGTTCCGGGAATGATCGCAGGAGTTCCTGTATTTGCCGTACTTTATGCTCTGATCTGGAGACTGATCAATCATTCTCTTAATGACAAAAAAATGCCGGCAGAAGAGGAGACATATATAAATATTGACTGTCTGGATGAACAGACAGGTGAAGTACTTCCTCTTTGCAAGGAAGAAAAACACAAGGTTTCACCGGAAGAACTGGAAGCGAGAAAAAATAATTTCTTTATGAAAATATGGAATCCGCTTTCCGGACTGGTCATAACCATATGGAAATATCTCCTGCGGATTTTAAACATAATATGGGGATACATCAAAAAAGCAGGGATTTTCCTGAAGAACAGATATGTTGAATTAAAGAATAAACGAGAGAAAAATAAGTAAACCTTCACAGTTACAAAAAAACACACACACAGGAGTTACTATGAAGAAAAAAAAGTTATATTTGACAGCTTTTCTTTTGGTTCTGGCACTGGCTCTGCAAGGTGGAATCTTTTCCGGTTTCTCTGTACCGGTTCAGGCTGCAGCAACTTCCAAAAAGCAGACAGGATTTGTGAAAAAAAACGGAAGCTGGTACTATTACGATAAGAACGGAAAAAAAGCTACCGGCTGGTACAAAAGTGCTGCAGGAAATCAGTACTATTTCGGCAAGACCGGTGCAGCCAAAGCCGGAATTCTGACCATCAGTGGAAAGAAGTACTGTTTTAATGAAAAAGGTAAAATGCTTACTACCTGGCAGACAGTAAATGGAAAAACGTATTTCTTTGATGAAAAAAAAGGATATATGCATACCGGATGGGTAACTACAGCTGCAGGGAATAAATACTATTTCTGGAATGACGGGGTGATACGATCCGGTTTCCATAAAGTAAATAATGTATATTACTGCTTTAATGAAAAAGGAAAAATGTATAAAAACTGTTTTCGCAAAAGCGGGAATTCCACCTATTATCTTCAGGCCAATGGCACTATGGCAAAAGGTCGTCTGAAAGTAAAGGGAAGCTGGTATTCCTTTAACAGAAATACCGGTCAGCTGGTCAGAAGCGGATGGTATAAAGAAACAGACGGTTCTTATTATTATGCAGCTTCAAATGGTAAACTTGTCAAAGGCTTCTATAAACCGGATTCCTATTATCGGTATTTCAGGAAATCAGATTGTAAACTGGTTACGGGATGGCAGACGATCAACGGACACAAGTATTATTTTAAGAAAACTAATGGAATCCGTTACGATGATATTATCCTGAAATCGTCATCTGGGAAAAGATATTATTTTGAGTCTGACGGAAAACTTGCCAGCAGTAAGTGGATCACGAAAAAAAGTGCTCATTATTATGCGAAATCAGATGGGGTGCTGGCCTCTGGATGGCTGACAGTAGACGGAAAGAAATATTATATGAACCCTTCTACATGTGAACGTGAAAGTGGGTGGGTTACTGTAGATGGAGAGAAGTATTACCTGAGTTCCTCCACAGGTGCTCTGGTTACAAATCAGTGGATTGATGATAATCATTATGTTGGAGAAGATGGTTCTCTTATTCCTGACTATCAGAACGGAGTTTCTTTTCGGTGGCCTTTAAGCTCCGGTTATTCCTATATCAGCAGTTATTTTGGAAACAGGGAATCTCCGGGAGGAATCGGTTCTACCAATCATAAAGGAATTGACATTCCTGCTCCTACAGGAACACCGATTTATGCGGCAGCATCAGGAACCATTGTTGCCATGCTTTCACCGGCATCGTCAGGCGGTGCCGGATATTATACCAAGATCAATCATGATGGAAAGGGACTTATCACAGAATATATGCACCAGTCTAAATTTAACCCAAATCTGAGTGTAGGAGATAAGGTCAAAAAAGGTGATATCATCGGATATGTAGGAAGCACTGGGAACAGCACCGGTCCTCATCTTCATTTTGGGGTTATGGTTAATGGGGTAAATCAGAATCCTCTGAATTATGTGAAGAGACCGTCATAATTAACCGGTTTCAGCTAGAGCGTGTCTGAAAAATCATTCCCGCAATCTGCACGCCTTAGTACATCGTTTCGCAGACAAGCGAGTGGTATAGTTATTTTCATTTTATAAATATATAAAAAAGGATATATGGTATATGAAGGAAGAATCAGAAAAAACATACACTTATTACAGAAAAGCGCAATATCATGAAACAGACCAGATGGGCATTATCCATCACTCTAATTATGTAAAATGGATGGAAGAGGCCAGGATTGGATATATGAGCCGGATGGGTTTCAGCTATAAGAAAGTAGAAGAGTTGGGAGTGATCTCCCCTGTTGTGGAAATTTCAGTTGCATATAGAAAGCAGGTTTTCTTCGATGATGAAATCCGGATTCGCGTTGGCATTAAGCAGTATAATGGAATTTCTCTGGAATTTAATTATAAATTTTTTAATGCGAGCAGAAATGAAATCTGCACAACCGCTTATTCCAGACATTGTTTTCTAAAAGATGGGAAACTGATCGCTCTCAAAAAAGAGCTTCCGGAATTGAATCGCATTATTACAGATTGTCTGTAAAACTAATGACTTTGGAAAATCACGTATAGTAGTGATCAAATCCCGGTTGGGACAGCCTATAGCGGCTTTTTCGGGAGATGACGTGTACTGGGAAGTTCCGGAAGACCTTCCCCAAATGACGAAACTTATGGTTGACGGAAAAGCCTTGTATATACATCGGGCAAACTACCAGATTATTGACAAAAAATTGCTGTAGAAAGAATTTAAATTGAACGCTAAGTAATTCAATCAATGTTTTTGATATGAAGGCAGAAAAAAGTTATTATTTGATAAATACAAACAATTAGCACGCAAAAATAAATCCGGAAACAATAAATGGATGTACTGGTTGGCAACAATAAGATAACATAAAAACATACGAAAGTAGTATGTTTTTATGTTATCTACATCTATACGACAAACGCGAGTTTTTCATATAGATGTAGGCTGCAGCTGTCTTTGCGCTGTAATCGTTTATTGACAAAGGCATTTTCTCTGCAATTATTAATCATTATCAACTTTGATGATTTATATGTCTTAAATATTCTCAACAATATTCTTAACATTAAGAAGTTATAAAATAATTTTTTTAAGGAGATTTTTTATGGATAAATATATTGATTATTATAATGATAGCAAGAAAGTCACTTACCACGAACAGACCGATATTTCAAATATTTTGAAGCTTCGAGCTGTTTTGAAAACACTGCCTGATTTCTGCAAGGATTATTTTCGTGCTATGGATCCGCTTACTACTACCAAAACACGAATTTCCTATGCGTATGATATCCGAATCTTTTTTCAGTTTCTCCTGGATGAAAATCCTGCCTTTAAGGACTATTCCATGAAAGATTTTACCGTTGATGTTCTGGATCAGCTTAAAGCTATAGATATCGAGGAATATCAGGAATATCTTAAAGTATATAAAAATGGTGATAAAACAGAAACCAATGGTGAACGTGGCCTGAAAAGAAAAATTTCTGCATTGAGAAGTTTTTATGCATATTATTATAAACATGAATTTATCCAGACGAACCCAACTGTTCTTGTAGATGTTCCGAAAACTCATGAAAAAAATATTATACGTCTTGATGCTGATGAAGTTGCCATGTTATTGGAGCATATAGAGCACTGCGGTGATGAGCTTACCGGACAGAAACGTGTTTATTATGAAAAAACCAAGGAGCGTGATCTTGCCATCGTTACTCTCCTGCTTGGTACCGGGATTCGTGTATCTGAATGTGTAGGACTTGATGTTGAAGATGTTGATTTTAAAAATAATGGGATTAAAGTCACCCGAAAAGGTGGAAATGAAATGGTTGTATATTTTGGACATGAGGTAGAAAAAGCTTTGAAAAAGTACTTGGAAGTTCGTAAGAATATCGTTCCTGTAGCAGGGCATGAACACGCTCTCTTCTACTCTACCCAGCGAAAAAGGATTGGCATCCAGGCTGTTGAAAATCTGGTAAAAAAATACGCAGGTGCCATTACGACCACAAAAAAAATCACACCACACAAGCTTCGCAGTACTTACGGTACTACTTTGTATCAGGAAACAGGCGATATTTACCTTGTAGCCGATGTATTAGGTCACAGAGATGTAAACACCACAAAGAAACATTATGCAGCTATGGATGATGCAAGACGTCGTAAGGCGGCCACAGCGGTGCATTTACGTGAAGATTAAAAACATAAAAAGATAAAGTATGAAAAATGACAGATATGTCTTATGTCTGGAGTTTTGTATAGACTTTAAATAACAGACATAAGACATATCTGTCACATACTTGATTCTCGTTTGGGTTATGATATGTTTTCCAGAATTCTATTTACTAACTGTTAAAGCTATTTTTATTTATCAAAATCAGTTTCAAATACGCCTTCCGGAGTACGTATTGTCAGTAACCCAAGATTGAATTCATCATCCATTACAGTAATATGATATTCAAAAATAACATCATCTTCAACCTTGGAAAGTAAAACGTAAGAGCCATTTTCTTTTCCTTCAATTTGGTCGCAGATATCTCCGTAAACCATTTCACCGGAAATTGCTCTTGAATATCCTGCATCTTTAATTTTTTGCTCAATTATTCTGTATAATTCTTCCATATATCTCTCATCTCCTAATATTTATTGTTTTTCCATGATAACAGGTATGCTTACAAAATGCAATAAAAAGGATATCTGCTGAAAATATCTTAACAGGTATCCTTTTTATTTATGTTATGTAGTTTTTAGTATTAATAATAAAAGATGGTTATAAAGCTACACTGATCTTACCATGGAGCGCTTCAGGAATCTCTTCTTTGTCTAAAGATACGCTAATTACAAAAGTAACATTAAATTGTTTACCAATCTCATCTAACTGTTCCAGAGTACCTGTAATGTCTTTATCTTCCAATTTTGCTACCTTAAGGAAACTGTCAAGATAAATCTGCTCAAGATCGTGATCCTGAGAAAGGATACCACAGATAAATCCTACAAATTCATCTGCATTCTTAATAGGGAATCCGGATACATCAATAAGACGTACTTTATTGTTGAGTTCATACATATGTTTTGTGCTCTTGTCTAAGTAGACAATACTTCCATTTGCCTCTTTTACCGCACCATTTACCTTATCTAACAGTACTTTTGTTTTGCCCTTGCCTTTCTTTCCTACAATCAGTTCAACCATGCTGTTTTCCTCCTTAGACACATATAATATTAATTTAGACTAAAAACTTTAATTAATATGTTTTATATTATAGTGCATATTATTCAAAAACACAAGTGGTATTTATATTTTTTTGTGAAATTTTGTTGAAAATATAAAAATTATATGTTTTTACTGGATTTTTGGAGATAATTATCACTATGGAATACTTCTGTTTGATTTCAGAACTCTTTGTATTTTCTTATATCTTCTTATATCTTGGTATGTGTTTGGTGTAAAATTGGTGTAATAAAGCTCTTTTTGACCGTTTCAGAATCAAATTGGTGTAAGCTTATTGTTACAGAACTGTTAATTTTGATGTAAGCTAGCTATTTTTTATCTAAAAATGGTGTAAGATTATTACATTACGAAATACGTCTATTATTTAGCTTCTGAATTTCGTTTGTCAAGCGTTCATCTGTAACATGATTATACAATTCCATCGTCATTTTCATAGAAGCATGACCCATGATATCCTGCAATGTTCTTGGATCAACTCCGGCTTCTGCCATACGAGAGCATGATGTATGTCTCAGGAGATGTGGATGTATATGTGGTAATGGCTCTATTGTTCCACCAAACTTTTTGATATCAGAATTATAATCATCTACAATACGATTCAGAATACGTCCAATAGTTTGTGTGATAAATGGTTTATTTTGCCTGTTAGAAAATACAAAATCCTTATATCCATCTATTTCGATCTCTGTTTTCTTATCCATCTCAATCTGATTTTTCATCTGTTCCATAAGAGCATCCCTTGCGGCATTTGATAATGGAACATTACGAACACCAGATTTAGATTTAGGAGTAAGTATTTGATATTGACAAGCATCTTTTCCTACATTGTTGTATTGTAACTGGTGAGTGATATTTACAAAGCCATGTTCTAAATCTACATCATCCCATGTCAAACCACAAACCTCTCCAACTCTCAGAGCAGTTTCAAGTATAAATACAAACAATGGATAATAATATGCATACTTGCTATTTTTAATGTATGTAAGAAAATTATCCTGCTGCACCATTGTTGATATACTGAACATCAAACTGTGTCAGATGTTCAATGATTAAACAGTTTTTATACCACACCTTAATATTAAGAACATTCGGCACCATTGTTGACACTCTAAGATCAACTTCATCTATGAGTTGGCTCTTACACTCTTCTACTTGTTCACTTAAAGGCTTAATTCCAGAATGTGCCAATGACTTATAATATTCGTTAGCTTCATCATAGGTTGAAAATATATCGCACAAATTATATGGTGGATAACTTATAGCAAAATCGCAGCATTGATCTTCAACCCAAACGATATATTTGCCTTTATATTTTGTCATTACAACATAAGCAGGTATATGATTCTCATTGTACGATGACTCTTCCTCAAAGAATCCATAAACATCACTTTTAATTTCTTCGGTATCTTCCAAATCATCAATATAATCAATGAACTCTGTAATTTTATCTTCCGTATCTAATCCAATTGTCCGAAATTTTTCATTCATATGAATTGATTCTCCTTTTATCTATCCGCATTGAAATCAACAAAAAATATCTGTCTCTCACATTCATCCTTATATTTCGGATATGTATTAGCAATTTTTTCAAGTACCGCAATTTTAACTTCTGGATAAGCTTCTACTGATCCTACTTTTCCATCAATACTGCCAAGAAAATTATCATAACTTACCAAATTATGTCTGATATAGTTTACAATCCAACGATTGATAGTTTCTTCATTGGCTGTATAAGCATTTTTCATATATGGCTCATCAATCCAATCACCATTTAAAGAACATGGATGACATTGATACCACTCTTGTTTTGCTTTTAGTGCCTTAGTCTTTAATTCTTCATCCGATAAAACTTTTATAGTAATTGAATCTATAAACAACTGAACACTATGATTCATATTGCTATACTTAGTTTCGACTGCTTTACTTGCTGATTTCTTACGCTTATTAGCTTTCTCCATAGCATCTTGAAATTCTGATGTTGTCATTACCTGATTAACGGTATCTTCATCCCACAATCTCATAGGAGCAGCCTTTCTATAATGAGGATTCGCTTTCAATACTGGATCTGGAAGAAATTTACTGATTAAACTTTTCGTCCATCCATACTCTTCAATAATTCTTGACTGAGTAATCATTTTATTATCATTCATAATACATAGCTCTCCTTTCTCTCAGTGGACAGATGCAACTCCATCCACTGATATTGATATATATTTCTCTGTGTGTCTTAAAGTTCCACTACATATTTACGTGATGGAATCTCAATCTCTTTATCAAGTTTAATTGACTGATTCACAATCATTCTGAGGACTTTGCAAACATACTCTTCGTCACCTCTGATTTCAGAAGGCTTTATCAGTATCAGATATGGATCAAGTTCATTGGCATGTTTTACAAGAAAATCAGCATATTCTTGTGAAGTAATCGATAAAATGCTACATAAATTAGTAGAAGATTCTGGACTAATGATGGCTATATTATCAGCGTCATTATACGATTTACCCAATTATAATAGGCGCAAATTTTTTAAAGAATTCTCATTATTGCTAGAAAAATATAGCAATTCTTCTGATTATTAAATCTTAATTTTGAAAAGCCCCCAGGATTAACTCCCGAGGACTTTCATACTGCTCATATTAAATTGTGATCACATTATTCAAGCAATCAGATTATTAATGGATTCTAACTCATATACAGTAAATGGATCAATGTCAATACAACTGGATTCATCTCTGTTGCCAGAAAGATCCCATGCAAGAGTACCATTCATAACGGTACAAGCTTCCTTAAATGCATCAATATCTCTTAATGGCTTAAATATTTCTGCTTTCAAATCTTCTGTAGCATCATAGTCTACAATCTTACCGTCATCAAAGAATACCTGTACATGAAAATTATCCAATGGTATCACCTGTACTACTGTTGGAAAATATTCGTTCATATTGTTATAGTCCTATTATTTTAATCAAAACAAATCACTATGACTTCCAGTTCTTGTCAAATATAGGAATAGTTCATCTTCATAGACTTCATAAATCAACAACCAATCAGGAGCAATATGACATTCTCTGCAATTACTATAATTTCCTGAAAGATTATGATCTCGATTCTTCGGCGGTAATATTTCACCATTTGCCAATTTTTTGATGATATCAGTCATTAATCTCATATCGTATCCACGTTTCTGAATACGTTTTAAGTCTTTTTGAAACTTACTGGTCGGCTTAACCGTATATTTCATGCTAATAATTCCTCCATCATCTTGTCCACATCTGTATATGCTTTTCCAAGAGAAGGATTCTGTTTCATCTGCTGCACTTCATTAATTGCTGATATTGTTTCACTGTTTGGTATTTCTTTGGTAATCTCAAACGGTATTCCCTGTTCTCTGATTGCCTGTTTTACAAAAATTGTGAATGCAGTTGTCAGATTCATACCTAAATCATTGAAAAGATCTTCTGCTTGTTTCTTTAAATTATCATCCATTCTAATTGATACATTTGCCATAAATCCACCTGCTTTCTAATCTATTTATATTATCATTATATAGCTTATGCAATGCATTGTCAATACTATGCATTATTTCAAGAATTATATCTTTTCCATCCTTATATAAATATCTGCATCGGCAGCAGACATCTTATACTCGTTTCTACACAATATATTAATGAACTAACCATCAAATTTCAACGATAATGCTTTAAGGGTAAAGTTGTTAGGGTAGATGGTTTTCGTTGGAAATTTAAGGTTATATATAAGGATTTTCAGCATAGAATTGATTCTGTGAGGGATGGTTATGGTTATACGGATGACTGTATTAGTTCCCTTCCGTTATTATAAGCAGGATAACGGAAGTCTTATGAAAAAGCCCTCCGTCCTGTCTATAGAAGTAAACTAAATATTACTTCCGTTCCTGTTTCTAAACAACTGACTTCGGTTTTTAAACAACGAATTTATCGCATTTTTCCGTTGTCTGATGCGTTTCTAAACCGACAGAAATTTGAACCTACCCTTAAAATCCCATCACATCAGGTTCTTCCCATTGTTCCGCTGTGACTCCCAACGATTCCAGAAGCTTATCAATCGGTGCTTCATCTTCATTTCTGTATTATTTAATTCCATTACTTCTCTAATCCTTTCTCAGCCATATTATTTTCATCAATTGTCCTGTCAGCCATTGGACACCACTCTGGACTTGTCTCAGGTAAATTATCCTCGCCCAGTTTACCCATCAAATTTACTCTATTTCTATTATCACAATAATACATTTTCTTATTGACAGCATAGCATTTTACATATTCACAATCTTTACATCTCATTACTCTTCTTCTCCTTCTTCGTATTCGTCATCTTTATTATTTGCTTCTTCTTTGAGATAATCTCCATACGCTTCGCAAGCACGATTTAACACAGTACCAGATTTAAACTTTGCCTTATATCTTTCTGGAATCTCATACACATTTTTGCCTGTTCTTTCCATTCCAGAACATGTTTTTTTTCTTTATAAAATTTAGGTTCTACAGTGAAAAATCCTAATAATACCAGTTTATCTCCCTTAGCCAAAATATCCTCTATAGTGTGAAGCATATAACGGATTGTCCAGTATGTATTCCAGTAGTCTCCACCTATCCTATTTTTTGGTATTCTCTCATATTCTTTGAATCTATTAGCTTCTCTCATTTTATCATGTACCATTTTGGTAAATTCTGCTTCATATATTGTTTTGTTCATCGTCTTTTCCTCCTTGCTTTTGTTCTATGAAATCACCATTTCTTTGATAATATTTTTAAGCACTAAAATAAGCCCACGTACCTATTGTTATAAAAGTACATGGACTTATTCAGATGTTTAAATGTTCTTGTATTGTTATAGATGTAATGCTATATTCTGTGGTGTAAATTTGGTGTATTTATACCTGTTTAACACCTGTTTTCCCTTGATTTTACGGGATAAAATCGTAAATGTGATATTATATGCATATTATTCAAAAACACAAGTGGTATTTATATTTTTTTGTGAAATTTTGTTGAAAATATGTTACTGTTCACACACCACTGTCCCGCGAGGTGTTTTGGCATATTCATGCCAAAATCCCGAGATATTTATTTTTTTCAATGGGTAAAAAAGCTATACAATTCCAGGTATTCCTTTTCTGTTTCCTCGAAAGCCCGTACCGTATAATCTATTGTAATATGAATTTCCGGTGCTTCCCTTTCCTGGGGTTCATTTAGCAGGTATGTAAGGTCAAACCAGAGCATAGCATCATCGATTTCTTTTAATAATTGTTCTTCTTTTGCGTTTAATGGGCTCCCAAGATATTTCTGATAGATCAGATCCAGCAGATTTTTCTCCTGCTCTTTATATCCTGAGAGGGTTTTCTTGAATGGTCTTGGCACATCAGATAAATAACATTCGCTGGCATCGTGCAGAAGGCAGGCAAATGCCACACGCCTGGAATATCCTCGCGCAAGGGCTTCTCTGGCACAGTTGATGCAATGCTGACCTACTGAAAAAAAAGTTTTTACCTGTCCGTTTCCGCGGCAGATCAAAGATAAGGCATGTGCAATATCTTCGATACAGATCATATCCGGATCCGGATGTAATGGATCTATATGTCTGCCTGTGTATGTTGTAATACAATTGTTATTCATGATCTTTCACCTCGTTCTTTTATGTAACCGGAATTCTTGTAACAGCAAAGTGGATGGTCTTGTACGACCCCTGTCGGAAGACTTTATTATGTTATAGGTGTTATAAAAACATTGCGGAGAATTTTCTATAACATAAAACGGATACAATTAATGATAACTGTATCCGTTTTATGTTAACTAACTGTTGATATTCTGAAGCAGTGAATTCATTTCCTGATACAGAAGTTCTTTCGTATCAGCTCCCATTACAATTGAAACAAAAGTTTTTCCGTATGCATTCTGTGTAAGGATTGCGAGACAATTGCCGGCTACTTCTGTTGTTCCGGTTTTACCACCGAGAATTGTAACATCTTTTGGGGCTGTTGCCTCTCCGGTAAGATAATGGTCTGTTGCGGTAAGCGTGGTGCTTTTTTCAGTTCCGTCTGAGCCTGTATAGGTTACTGTATAAGACGGCAACTCTGTAATTTCTGTAAATTCAGGGTAGGTGAATGCTTCATTCAGCATCAGATAAATATCATATGGTGTTGTATAGTGATTTTCATCCTGCAGTCCATGTGGATTGGAAAAATGTGTTCCTGTACATCCAAGCTTTGCGGCATAATCATTCATCATCTGTACGAAGTTCTCTGTATTGCCTCCAACATATTCCGCAATGGCAGAAGCTGCATCATTGCCGGAATATACAAGCAGACAGTGGAGAAGCTGATCAAGGGTAACCTGATCGCCGGCCACAAATCCGCAGACCTGTGATCCATCCTCCAGTGTAACATTATCCTGAGTGATCGTGACAGTGTCATTCAGTTTTCCACTTTGTAATGCAAGCATTGCTGTCATGATCTTGGTAATACTTGCAGGATACACCTTATCATAAATGCCGTTTGCATACAGTACTTTATGATTGCTCAGACTGAACAGTAGCCCTTTCTGTCCATCTTCCAGCTGGGCATTCTTAATACAATCAACATTTCCTTTGGGGGAAACGCATAATTTCTGGGCGAAAGATTCTGTTCTCATATTTTCCTTAGCTGCAAGGGCATTTGTGAAAACTTCAGAAGAATCAAAAGCCTGTTCAGGAGTACCAAAATAATTTCCGCTTAATATATTCCATCCGTAAAAAACACCGCCGGCAGCTGCAAGAATCACAAATACACCAACCAGAATCCTGAATATATGTTTTAATCTCTGACGCTTTTTATGATATTTTGTACGCAGCAGAGCCTGATGCTCCTCTGTTTGTCTGGATGGCATCTGCGATTTCGGCAGTTTGACTGTCTGAAGCGGTCTGGAAGGTTTGTGTCTGTGCGGAGCTGCAGATTTGTATGGAACAGCAGATTTCTTTTCCGGTATTTTACCGGAAGATTTCTTTTTTGTTCTCATAAGTAATCCTCTCTTCTGTCAATTTCTTTTTGAATAATTTCTTTATTGTATGTGCTGCTCTGAAGTCCTACATTGAGTACAAGCCCCATACCAATATACAGACTTACCAGCGAAGTCAGTCCATAGCTTACAAAAGGAAGGGGAGTTCCCGTATTAGGCGCAAGACCTGTTGCAACACAGATATTAATGAAGCTCTGTAGTGCGATCAGGCCGCCGATTCCACAGCAAAGAACCTTTCCTGACAAATCTTTTGCCCGAAGACTCATCCGGATACATTCAAAGGCAATTGCCAAAAGCAGCAATACAATTATCACGCATCCAATAAATCCGTACTCTTCACCTGCAACAGCAAAAATAAAGTCTGTCTGATTCTCTGCCACGAAGTTTCCCTGATTTACAGAAGTTGTACTGTCATCACCGCTTAATTTCTTACCAACCAGTTCCCCTGAAGCAATTGCAGTTTTAGAGTTATTCTGCTGTTCAATATCATCCGAGTATTCTTCGTTTTCCGGATACAAAAAAGACATGATACGGCTTCTCTGGTAATCCTTAAGCAGTTTCTGATCCGGCTGGACAACAATTGATAAAAAAATAATGGTCAATGGAACAGCAATAAGCAGTGCTCCTCCGATGATCTTATAGCTTAAACCTGCAACATAGATCATAATACAGAAAATTATTACAACAGTAATTGTATTTTTCAGGTCCGGCTGTTCCAGGATCAGGAACAGAGGTACTGCCAGTAATACGCCGGATAATGCCAGCGTTTTAAGTGTATTCAGTGTCTCCTCATGATCCATAAAAAATTTTGCAAAGAATACGATCAGGATAATCTTTGATAATTCTGTCGGCTGAAATCGGAAAGATCCGATACCGATCCATCTGGCAGCACCGTTAGCACTGTCACCCGCAATACGCACAACGATCAGCATGATAATATTAAATCCATACATGATCCACTGAAAGTTCATGATCCATGAGTAATCCAGCAAAGAAAGGATCAGCATGACAATAAGTCCAAGTATTACTCCGGCAAACTGCTTTGCTCGCAGGTCCGATGCTGCTGTGCCTACCAGTGTAACTCCTATCAGGCTGATCGCCAGCAGGAAAATGATCAGTCTGAAATTGTAAAATCTTAATTTATATTGCTTTAACATAATTTATCTGTCCTTTTTAGTAACTGTGAAGATACCAAACGGTTATCCTTTTTGTTTAAAACAGGAATATACGCATGGAGTACTGCAGGTTCCTGCGTAATCTGGATTTTTACCTGTTCTTCATCAATAGTAAGGTATTTTTTTACGGTATGTATCATATCATTCCGCAACATTTTCATCATCTGTGGAGAGCAGTCGATACGTTCCGAGATCAGCAGAAGCTTCATGCGGTCTCTTGCATATCCGGCTGAACGCTTCTTTTCTTTAAAAAAAGCTTTCACACAGATTCCCCCTTATAAATACAGGCTACTTTTTGAAAAAACTACCTATTTTTCTTAATAACCCCTGCTTCCTGTTAATGTCTGCAAACGGAATCTCTTCACCTAAAAGGCGTTTACAGATATTCATGTATTCTTCTTCTGCCTGAGAAGATTTCCCGGAAAGAGGCTCCCCCTGATTTGTGGCAATCACAATCTGTTCATCATCCAGAATTGTTCCGATCAGATCAACAGCAAGGATATCCGTTACATCATCTACGGACATCATATCACCTCTTGCAATCATATCCGGCCGCAGGCGATTGATGATCAGGCTGATATCTCTGATCTCGTTGGCTTCCAGGAGTCCGATGATCCGATCTGCATCACGTATCGCAGAAACCTCCGGCGTGGTAACTACCAGGGCTTTATCAGCACCTGCGATCGCATTTTTAAATCCCTGTTCAATTCCTGCCGGACAGTCCAGAAGAATATAATCAAACTGTTCTCTCAGATCGTCGGTCAGTTTTATCATCTGTTCCGGAGACACAGCGGATTTGTCTTTTGTCTGCGCAGATGGCAGAAGACATAATTCCGGATGTCTTTTATCCTTGATCAGAGCCTGTCGCAGACGGCAGCTTCCGTTAATGACATCCACCAGATTATAGACAATCCTGTTCTCCAGGCCCAGAACAACATCCAGATTCCGCAGACCGATATCTGTATCAACCACAACAACTTTTTTGCCCAGCATAGCCAGACCTGTTCCGATATTGGCGACAGTTGTGGTTTTTCCTACTCCGCCTTTGCCGGAAGTAATCACAATGACTTCACTCATAGTTACAATTTCCTCCCTGAAAAAATTTCCATTCTTCTGGTATTCTCCTGTATGGTAGTTTCAGTCATTCGAAGTGTCACTGGTATCACTTGCCGCAACACCGGTAAGAATAGACTTTTCATCAGTTAATTCAAAGATATATTTAAAAATATCATCAGCTGCAAGACACGCATTACCGGAAGCATATCCATTCTCAATACGCACTGCAATCGCATATTCAGGATCTGAAGCCGGGGCATATCCCACAAACATACCATGGTTTGGATGATAAACATTTACCTCGGCTGTACCGGTTTTACCTGCCACATCCACGCCAAGTCCGTCAAACTGTCTGTGAGTCTGTACTACCCGGTACATTCCGTCGTGAATATCATCCCACACATTCTGTGATACATCAACTGTATTAATGATATCCGGCTCATATTTTTTTAAAGTATTACCCTTGGAATCTGTCTGTCTGTCAAGTAAAGTCAGATCATAAACATTTCCACTGGTAGCGATCGCTGTTGCATAACGTGCCAGCTGACTGGTGGTATAAGCATTGGTACCCTGTCCGATATAAGACGGGACTGCGTAGGAATCTGACACATGAGGTGCGGATTCTGTGATCTCGATACCTGTTTTCTTATCCAGACCAATCTCTGAAGCATATTTTTGCAGTACACTCAGGCTTCGGTTTTCTGAAAAGTTTCCGTCTGCATCCTGACCAAGTTTAAAACCAACCATGTTGAAATAAGAGTTACAGGACTGCCCAATCGCCTCCCTGATCTCGATTTCTCCATGTCCCTGTTTGTTCCAGCAGTTGATCGGAGGTGTTACAAGATCAAAGGAGCCGGTACAGTTAATGTATGTTCCGTCATCGATCACTCCTTCAGACATTCCGGCAATTGTAGACAGAATCTTAAATGTAGAACCTGGTGCTGCTGTCTGTTGGGTTGCTTTATTGAAAAACGGACTGGATTTATCTGTAGATAATTTCGCATAATAATCCGTATCCATGTTATTTACCAGACGGTTATTGTCATATCCCGGATAGGATACGCATGCCAGAACATCTCCTGTTTTGACATCTGTGATTACCGCAGAAGCGGAACATGGCTCCAGTGCAAGCTGTGCCGGTTCAATCTCAAGATTATAAATCTTATTAATCATAAAATCATAGGCTGTCATGGAGCCGGAAGCCAGAGCCGCATAAGCGTCATCATCTTTTGATAAGATTCCCTGTTCATACAAAACCAGACAGATCTCGCTTCCGGAGATGGTATCCTCCTGAAGCATATACTTATACAGAAGTTTTGAGAAATTGGTGTCTTTTTTAAGATAATCAATCAGATAATCTGTAAGAGCCTGATATACTTCATCGGAATCCAGATAATCTCCTTCTGTAGAAAATTTGGAAATATCGATCCAGTTCTGACTTGCCGCATATGTCAGATAATCTTTCAGACTGATATCTTTATCGGTTGTCCATTTCTGATAAGTACTGTCAGAGGTATCAATGGCATTCTTTGAGATAATCCCCAGCGTATCTCTGAGAAGATCATCACAGATATAAGTAAGATATTCTTGGATCTGATCATCTTCATCTTTTACGGCCGGTGGATTCTCAGCTGTCAGCCTGTTAGTTATTGTATCAAAAACCTGTTGCTGTTTTTGTTGAAATTTGGCATATAAATTTTTTTCTGTATCGGAGGCGTTGGCATCACTGAATTTACTGATATCAATGACACTGTTGGCAATCAGGGCATTATATACATCATAGATCGGTATCTTAATCTGTGCAGCATCATTTACACTGAAATCATAGGTTTTGGATGCTTCGATCTTGGATAAAAGGATTCCGGCAACTCTCTGTTTCAGTATCTGATAGATGGCGGACTGCCAGCTGCTGTCTATGGTAAGATAGGTATCGTTACCTGCGACAGGTTCTACTCTCGTGCTGTCGTCAATCTTAAGTACTTTACCAAGGTTATCGACAGTGACAGTTTCTTCACCGTCTGTTCCCTGAAGAGATGTTTCCATATATTTCTCAATTCCCGATTTACCGATGATCGCATCATTTGAATAATCAGGATTCTTCTGTCTCAGTTCTTCAAGCTCTTCTGAAGAAGCCTGTCCCGTATAACCAAGAATTGGTCCCATGCTTGCATCATCAATGTATTTGCGGACAGAATCCTCTACAATGTCAATTCCCTGAAGCTCCGGCTGATCTTCTCTGATTGCAGCTACAGATTTTTCGCTTATATTTGAAGCAATCGTAACGGCCATGTACTTCTTGAAACTGTTAGTGCTCAGTGCATAGCGGATTTTGGAAAGCTCAAGTATATCCTGCTTTGACAGGTTCTCCGGAAGTCCATGGGATGTCAGTTCTTCTTTGGTATAAGCATTATCGCCGTAAAGAACAATGGAAAATCCCTCTTTTCCGCTCATAAACTCGATCATCTGATCTGCAGTGGCATTTTTCTGTTTTTTTGTCAGGTTATCAATCAACGGTTCTCCGTAAATATCCGCACGAAAACGGTTCAGAGTAAATCCCTCATCAACATCAAAAGCATAATTCCCGCTCTCATCCAAAACAATATGAAAGCCGGTACTGATGGAATCCCCGTTGGACTCAAGGATTTTCAGGACTTTATAGGCAATCCCGTTCAGTGTAAGATTCTTTTCTCTGGTAGAATCATAAGTTCCATTATCCTCAAAGGTAACAGAATAAGCCAGCACATTTGTTGCCAGCTCCTCACCATTTCTGTCATAGATATTGCCACGCGTACTTTTGATCACACGTTTTTTTGTTGTTCTTGATTCAAATTTGCTGATATAAGCCTCTCCCTGGATGATCTGCAGTTCAAAAAGCTGACGGACCAGAGTGGCTGACATAAATACAAAAACCAGTACCAGTATTGTGGTACGTTTTATTCGTATCTTTTTAAAAAATCTTTTTATTTTAGTACCCAAATAGACTCACTTTCCTTCATTGATGGATTCTTCATGAAATGATAATTAATATAATGAAATACCCGGTAAACAATCAGTGTAAGGATCACTGTATAAAAAATCTCCGGTAAAATAATCCGGTATAAATAGGTTCCGAGCCCCAGACGTCCCCTGAGCAGAAACTGCAATGCATAGACAGAAAGTCCGTACAGTAAATCCCCGATACCTGCAAGCATAACCGGAACCTTTATGTCATCATCATAGCAGATCCTGTGGGCATATCCGCTTAAAAAGCCAATATACATATAGATCAGAGCGTAGAAACCAAACACAGAGCCATAGAACATGTCTACCAGAAATCCACAGAAAAATCCTGTCCACAGTCCACTTTTTCTTCCGCGCATCAGCCCCATGGATATACACAGGATCAGGATCAGATTCGGCGTGATAGAACCGATGGATATCACATGAAGAAGAGTACACTGAAGAAGAAAACTGATCAGGATCATAAAAAATAACGCTATCTTACTCTTCATTTGCAGTCGCCTCCTGAGCTGCCTGAGCATTGTCATTAACAGAATCCTGTTTATTTACTGTAATGACAAGTACATTTTTCAGATGCTGGAAATCTACAGGTGTGACAATGGTACCTGTTTTGGTCAGATTGTTGCTGTTTTGTTCCACCTCACTGACGTATCCGATAAACAGTCCCTCTACATATTTCTCACTGATATTGGAGGTAACGATGCGTTCCCCCACTGTTACTTTATTATTCTGGTCATACAACTGGCTGAAGCTTAATTTACCCTCATCGATGAGTTCCAGATCTCCTTCCACCACACAGTTATCCTGTGTGCTGACAGTCATGGCACTGACATTGCTGCTGTCATCGATAATGGAACGTACAGTCGCCCAGTGAGTTCCGACCTCTGTCACGATCCCGACCAGACCTTTATCTGCAAGTACATTATTATCCACACGAATGCCGTCTGCAGATCCCCGGTTGATCATAAAGGTATCATACCAGTTGCCCGGATCTTTGGATATGATTTCTGCAGCAATCTTTGGATATTCGGTATACTGCTGGTCAAGATTATACATCTGCTGTAATCTTACATATTCTGTCTGATCCTGGATCAGTTTATTGTTCTGTTCTGTGAGACTGTCTATCTGTGCCTTTAAATTTTCGTTCTCACTGAGGATTTCTTCTTTATCACGCATACGGTCCTGCATTCCTTTCAGAACTGAACTGATCCGATTGATGCTGTTTTCAAATGGAACGATCAGTATCCCGGCGGCATCCTGCAGCGGTGCAGTGGTTACGCCGGATGAAAAAGTGGCAGCAATACAGCTGACGCAGAAAATCGACATAATGACCAGAAGATGTTTACTTTTTAATTTAATCCTAAAATGTACTTTCTTTTTCAGGTTTTTCATTGATGCACCCCTAAAAATTATAGTTTTCTCTGCGTAACCGGTACTGCCCATTCACGCAGTTCTTTATTTCTGATTATTTTCTCCAGACCTGTAACTGCCGAGGTTTCATAAAAATCTGACAGATTAAAGGTGAATCCTGTATAACTGGCAAGGTATTTATCAATATAAGGAAGTCTGGTACTGCCTCCGGTTATGTAAATCCCCTGTTTCGCAATATGGTAGGAAATCTGGGGAGGAATTCGCTCCAGAAATGTTTTCATCTCTGCCGCAATCTCATTCAGACAGTTCATGATACCGTCATTTACCACATAAGAAGAAATGATTTCTTCTCTTGGCAGTCCGGAAATACAGTCAATTCCTACAACCTTACGTACTTCCTTTTTCGGATCACTGAGGCGTCCCATGACCATCTTAAGCCTCTTGGCAGTCCTTGTGCCAATCTGCAGATTATATCTTTTACGTATTTCACTGCAGACAGATTCATTCATCTGTCTGCCTCCCAGCGGTATTTTCCTGCTGATAATGATCTTTCCTCCGGTGATGATCGATACTTCTGTACTCTGTGCACCGATATTTACGATCATATTTCCTTCCGGATCTTCCAGATTGACACCCATGGCAATGGCATCTGCAATGGGTGCCTCTACCATAAATACGCGATTTTTCTTTAACCAGTGACCATTCGCCACATGAAAATATGCCCGTTTCTCAACCGCAGTCATATCCAGAGGAACAGTAAAATACATTGTTGCGCCAAATCCCAGGATATGATCGATCTTTCGGATCATACTGTAAAGAACAATCTCCTGAAGTTCCAGATTAGCGATCATGCCAAATGTCATTGGCGAAGTAACCGTAATATCTGTGGGGGATTTCTCAAACATATCGTATGCTTCATTTCCCATTGCAATGATCGTGTGTCCCTTGGACGCGATCATATTTTTCTCGATATAAGTTTTGTTTCTGAAAAAAGAATAGACTTTTACGGAACTGCTTCCCAAATCTATTCCATATGTTTTCTCAAATAGCATATTCTGCCCCTTTGTTGTTGCCTTATTCTGTACATGTATTCCATAATCCTTCTTCTCTGAAGCTGCAGTATCTCTGATCCCCGATCACAATATGATCCAGCAGATGTATTCCCAGCAGTTCCCCCGCCTGATAAATCCTGGCTGTGATCTGTAAGTCATCCGGACTTGGTGTAGGATCACCACTTGGATGATTGTGTATCAATATCAGACTGACTGCATGGCGGCGCAGGGCTTCCATGAAGATTTCCCTTGGTGTTACCAGCGAACCGGTTGCAGTTCCCCGGGTCAGTATCTTATCTCCCAGAAAATGTCCTTTCACATCTGACATCATACAGATCACCAGTTCCTGCTCTTCATGGCGGAGTTCTTCCATATAATAAGCTGCTATGGAGGAGGGATTGTTCATAACTATCTGCGGTCTGGCAGCAGCCTTGGCAATTCTTTTGGAAAGTTCTCCAATGCATTTTAACTGTACTGCTTTTACCTGTCCGATTCCATGAATCTTCATAAGATCCTGTACAGATACATGCATAAGCCCCATAAGGCCGGGATAGGAGGACGACTCCATAAATTTCAGGATCTCCTGTGCAAGTGCCAGTGAATTCTTTCCTGAAGTGCCGCTGCGCAGGATTACTGCCAGCAGTTCAGTGTCATTTAATGAACCCTCACCCTGCATAAAGCATTTCTCATACGGCCGCTGTTCCCTGGGAAGCTGCTTCATAATATTATTTGCATTATTCATAAGTCTGCCTGTGCTCTCTAAAGCCTCTGGGCAAATTGCAAATTATATTCTAGCATAAAAGAGGAGAGATGTACACTCTCCTCTCTGATTTTTATGTGAACTTTATAGTTACTGGGTTACTGTTCACACACCACTGTCCCGCGAGGTGTTTTGGCATGAATATGCCAAAA